>NZ_JBQTHF010000072.1:0-19272 GCF_052390155.1 Actinokineospora sp.
CCCAGGTCAGGCGTTCGGCTTGGGTGGCCCAGAATCCCTCCCGGTCCGCCGCGGCGTCGGTGTAGGCCTGCGCGGTGACATTCGCCGCCGCCGCGAACTCCGCCGACGGCGCGAACACCCTGCTCTCGGTCGACCCGCTCTCACTCGTCGGACTCTGGCCGGACTGCTCGGTCATGGACGTGGCCTCCTCGATGGATGAGCCGGCTTTCCGTGCGGGGCGCGGCCGGGTATCGATCAGGAATCTAGTGCGACGCGCCGCCGCTCGACACTTCAACCGTGGAGGTCCAGACCAATTTGCCGTCTGGTGCGTTCGGCCGATTGGGGGGACTCTGCTCCGTTCGGCTGTGCTCATCTGATTCTGCGGAAAGTAGCCTGGTGAAGACGTAACGTGGTCATCGGTGACCGATCGGGAGTAGCTGCCGCTAGTGGGGGACAGTCGAATGGGTGGTGCTGGTGAAGGTTCACCGCTGTCCGGTTCGGAGTTCCGCGCCCTCTGGATCGCGGAGGCGCAGTCCGTCGCCGGCGACCAGTTGGCGAGGGTCGCCATATCGGTGCTCGTCTACCAGCGAACAGGGTCAGCCGCACTCACCGCGCTGACCTACGCGCTGACCTTCCTGCCCGACGTCATCGCGGGCCCGCTGCTGTCCGGCCTGGCCGACCGGTTTCCGCGGCGGGAGGTCATGGCCTGGTGCACGCTCGTCCAGGCGCTGCTCGTGGCCGCGATGGCGGTGCCCGGCGCACCCATCGCGCTGGTGGCCACCTGTGTCGCCCTGGAGGCCGCCGCCCAGGCGCCGTTCAAAGCCGCGCAGACCGCGCAGGCCAGGGTGATCCTGGGCAACGAGAATCTGGCGGCAGGGCAGGCCCGGCTGACCACATTGCGCGAAGTCGGCCAACTCGTCGGCCTGGCCGGAGCCGCCGCGGTGGTCGGATTTCTCGGCACGACCCCGGCATTGCTCTTCGACGCGGTCACATTCCTTGCCGCGTCAGCACTATTGCGATTCGGCCTGCTCCGCCGTCCGGCGGCACGCACTACGGCAACTGTCGCAGAAGGACTACTCCGCCCGGACCGTCGCAGGCGGGCGGTCGCCGCGCTATCGCTGCTCGCGGCGCTGACCGTGCTGCCGCACGGATTGATCGTCCCGCTGACCGACGAACTCGGCGCTCCCACGTGGACAATCGGACTGCTGCTCGCCGCCGACCCGCTCGGCCTTGTGCTCGGCGCTTATGTGTTCTGCCGCTCGGGTCGTTCGACTGCCTCGCAGCACGCCCTGATCGCACCGCTGTCGCTGGTGTGCCTCGGCGCGCTGGTCTTCTTCGCCGCACGACCGCATCCAGTGCTCGCGGCCGTGCTGCTCGCGGTGTCGGGACTCGGTGCCGCGTACCAGATCCTGGCCAAATCGGCCTATGTCGCCCTGCTGCCGGATGAGGTGACCGGCCGCGCGACAGGCATGGTGCGCACCGGATTGCGTGCCGGCCAAGGACTCTCCGTGCTCGCCGGAGGGTTGCTCACCGAGTGGTTCGGCTCTGCTGCACTGACCATTGCGCTGGCGGGAGTGGTGGGCACCATAGGCTGCGCGGTAGCGGGCTTCATCTGGCACCAGGGGAGGTCGCCGGTACCGAAGGAGGCGTTGGCATGACTTTGGCTCAGTACTCACGGTTGCGCATCGCGGCTTCCTCCTCGGCTGTGCGGAACGCTGGAACGGCATACGGAGCAATGACTCCGTCCATTCGGCTCAGTACTCACGGTTCCGCACGGTGCTACCTCCGTTTCGGGTCCGAGTGGACCGGATCTCCCCACATAGTGGGGCAGGTCCAGTGTCTCGTCTGTTGCAAAGGGGGACAATGCCCAGTCTGACAAGTCCCCCACCGCGCCGCTTGCCGGGTATGGGTCTGGCGCGGCGAATCCGTGCGATGGACCTCTTCGCGCACACGACGCGTGCCGGATTCGCCTGGATCCTGGCCTGCGAAGCGGGTGTCTTCGGCTGGGCGCTGTACGGCTGCATCACCGGCGGTGTGCCGGATCACACGTCGCTGCGGTTGTTCGCGTTGCTCACGGGTTTCGCGATCCTCCACATGGAAGCGACGCGGCCCGCCGAAGAACGCCGCCGCGCGGCCCACCTGTCGAGTGAGCACATCGACCACACGGGAGTGTGGACCTGTGCCGGGGCACTGGTACTGCCCCCGTCCCTGGTCGTCGGACTCGTGTTGATCATCCGACTGCGCCGCTACTTCATCGCGCGCAAGCCGCCCGGTCGCTATCTGTTCACCACGGCCGCGATCACCTCCTCCGCGCTCGCCGCGCAGGCGTTGGCCGAGGCCACCCGCGTGCACGACTGGATTCGCGGCAGCGACGTCCCGGCCTCGAAGGTGCTCTTCGCCGCCGCCGCGGTCGCCGCCGCGTTCGCGATCTACTACGCCGCGCAGACGATCGTCATCGGCGTCGCCCGCGGCCTGCGCGGCGGCTCGTCGTGGGAGTCGATCCTGGGCAACCGCAAGGAGAACGCCGACCTGGCGATCACGCTGTGTCTCGGCCTGATCGCGGCCTGGGGTGCGGGCGTCGGGTACGGGCTGCTGCTCTTCGCGCTGGTCGTGGTCGTCATCGGCTACACCCGGCACACGCAGCGCATCGAGCAACTGGAGCAGGAACGCGACCGGCTGGCCTCGGACGCGCTGCAGGATCCGCTGACCGGCCTCGCGAACCACCGCGGCTTCAACCCGGCCGCCGCGCTCGCGCTGGTCGCCGACCAGGCCAGGCACCGGCAGACAGCCGTGATGATGTTCGACCTCGACCGGTTCAAGCAGGTCAACTCCCGGCTCGGCCACCTCGGCGCCAACGAGGTGCTCAAGGCGCTTGCCGCCGTACTGCGCACCAGCGTCCGGCACGACGACCTGGTCTGCCGGTGGGGCGGCGAGGAGTTCTCCGTGCTGCTGCCCAGCACCACCCGCGCCGACGCGTGGGCCATCGCCGAACGCATCCGCACCGCGGTCGAGTCGATGACCGTGGAGTTGACCAAGGCCGCGGGCGGGCGCACCGAACTGGTCGGCGGATTCACCATCTCCGGCGGCCTCGCGCTGTCGCCGGAACACGGCACCGACCTCGACACGTTGCAGGAACACGCGGATCAGGCGTTGGCGCGGGCCAAGGACAACGGGCGCAACCTGATCGAGATCATGCCGTCGACGCCGCTGCCCGCGCCGCGCTCGGTGCGCGAGCACACCCTCGGCCCCAACTAGTCTTCGGACTGTCCTATTCGGATCGTCAAGTGTCCGATGTGGAGCCTGTGGCCGGTCGCCGTGGCACCCGCGCGCCTCCGGTACTGTCCGGCGAGTGACCGACCCACTGGCGCGACTGCTCGACCTCCCCGGCGTCCAGGACGCCGTGCGTGCCGCCCGGGAGTCGGTGGCCGAGGTGCATCGGCATCCGGCGAACCGACGCGGCTGGCCCGCCACCTCGGCCGAGGCGTCGGTGCGCGCCGCACGGGCGTCCGCGATGCTCGACGGCGGCGACCCCGCGATCCCGGATGCGGGCGAGGTCAGCGATCCGGTGCTGGCCGGGGCGCTGCGGGTCGCCGAAGCGCTCGGACCGCTGCTGTCCACCTGGGAGCGCGCCCCGATGCAGGCGTTGGCGAAGCTGCACGTGCTCGCCGCCGCGGACCTGGTGTCCACCGAGTCGCTGGGCAGGCCGCGTGCCGGGCGCGGTGTCGCGGGCAGGCTCGATCTGCTCGCCGGGCTGGTGGCGGGCGGCACGAAGGTGCCCGGCCCGGTCGTCGCCGCCGTCGTGCACGGCGAGCTGCTCACCCTCGCGCCGTTCGGCAGCGCCGACGGGGTGGTGGCCCGCGCCGCCGCGCGGCTGACGCTCATCGGCACCGGCCTGGACCCGAAGGGCCTCGCGGTGCCGGAGGTCTGCTACCTGCGCCGCGCCGAGCACTACCGCGCGGCCGCCGACGGCTTCGCCTCCGGTGACCCGGACGGCGTGGCGGCGTGGATCATCTTCAGTTGCGCGGCCGTCGAGGCAGGCGCACGCGAGGCGTCGAGCATCGCGGACGCCGCCATCGCAAGCTAGCCATCGCAAGGTGGCCCGCGTGGGCTAGATGGCGTGGGCGTTCAGTAGGCCCAGTGCCCGGCGGACGTGGCCGTTGGTCTGCGCCAGCGCCGTTGTCGCCCGTCGAGTGTCCACACCGGACAGCAGGTGCACCATCGCGACCTTGAGGTCCCCGTGCGCCTCCATCAGCGCCGCCGAACACTCCTGGTGCCCCATGCCGGTGGCCTCGCGCAGGATGCGCAGGGTGCGCCCGCGCAGCTTGGCGTTGGTCGCCCGCATGCTCACCATCAGGTTCGAGTACGTGCGGCCCATCTGCACCATCACCGCGGTCGAGAACGCCGTCAGCACGAGCTTCTGCGCGGTCCCGGCCTTCATCCTGGTCGACCCGGAGATCGCCTCCGGCCCGGTGTCGACCGCGATCACCAGGTCGATGGCGGAGTTCCGGGTGGCGTTGGGGTTGTTGGAGACCAGGGCGGTGGTCGCGCCGAGGTCGTGGGCCGCGGCCAGCGCCCCGAGCACGTACGGCGTGCGCCCGGACGCGGTCAGCCCCAGCACGAAGTCGCCCGCCCGCGCGTTGCGGGCCAGCTCCGTGGCGCCCGCGGAGTCGTCGTCCTCGGCGCCCTCGGCGGCGTTGCGCAGCGCGGACGAGCCGCCCGCGTGGTGCACGAAGAACCAGTCGTCGGGCATGTTGTAGGTCGGAGCCAGCTCGGCCGCGTCGAGCGTGGCCAGGCGGCCGGAGGTGCCCGCGCCGACGTAGTGCACGCGCTTTCCGGTGCGCAGCGCCTCGGTTGCCGCGTCCACGGCGCGGCCGAGCTGCGGCAACACCGCGGCGACCGCGTCGGGGACGAGCTGGTCCTCGGCGTTGATCATGCGCAGGATGTCCAATGTGGACATCTGGTCGATCTCGGTGGTGCGCGGATTCCTTCGCTCCGTAGGAGAGTCGACATGCACCGACTGTCGTGGCACGGTCATCTCGCGGCTCCCTCCCCGGCGTAGCGAATCCGCGCACCCCGGATCATTTCCCGGTCTCCCTGGCCTTGCGTCGTCCGTCGTGCCTGGTCTCCATGCGATGCGGCCCGACCGCGTCCCTGGTGGAGTCGAGCGCCTTGATCGACTGGTCCAGGTGCTGTTGGGCGACGCCGATGAACAGGCAGTCCACGACCGTGAGCTGCGCGATCCGGCTCGCCGTCGCCCCCGAGCGGAACGTGGTCTCGCGGGCCGCCGTGGTGAGCACGAGGTCCGCGACGTCCGCTATCGGCGACGTCGGGTAGTTGGTCAGCGCCACGGTGATGGCGCCGTGTGCCCGCGCCACGCGCAGCGCTTCGACGGTGTCGGTCGTCGCGCCCGTGTGCGAGATGCCGACCGCGACATCGCCGCGGTTCAGCACCGCGGCCGAGGTGAGCATGATGTGCGTGTCGTTCCAGGCGAAGCTGACGCGGCCGATCCGGTGCAGCTTCTGCTGCAGGTCGGCGGCGACGAACGCGCTCGCGCCGACGCCGTAGACATCGACCCTCCCGGCCTTCGCCACGGCCGCGACCACCTGGGCGAGCACATCGATGTCGACCTGCTCGGCGGTCTCCTCGACCGCGCGAGCGTCGGCGAAGGTGACCTTGCCGACCACGGTCTTGAGGTCGTCGTCGGCCTCGATCTCGCCGCCGAGATCGCGGTCGGCCCGCATCTCGGATCGAGCGGTGTCGGCGGCAAGCGCGATCCGCAGTTCGGGGTAGCCCCCGACGCCGATCGCCTTGCAGAACCGGGTCACCGTGGTCTCGCTGGTGCCCGCGGCCTCAGCTACCTCGGTGATGCTGCGTCGGGCAACGGTGGACGGGTTTTCGAGTACGACCTTGGCAACCCGCTGTTCGGCTCGGGCCAGGCCCGGAAGCAACGAGCGAATGCGGACCAACGGGCTCGACTCGTGCTCTCTTGACGCGCTGTGTTCTGCTGTCATTTGACTCGCACTCACGTGGGAAACTTACTAACAGTGAAGGGGTAGTACAAGGCGATGCGTGACATCTGGTGGCAACGCTACCCAAATGTGTCCGCAGCGCTAGTCGCCCCTGGTGGGGGCTTGCTCAACGAATCGCTGGTAGGGAGCAGATTGTTAGCGTCTGACCGTCAACGAGTTCGAGACTGCCACCCTTGTGGGTGCAACAGGTGGGGTTCTTTCTCACCGTTAAGCAGCATTCGATCACCGTCGGTTACGACTATCCGATCTAGGTAGACTCCTCGACCGGTGTAACGACTATCCGTGGCGAACCGCCAGCGCAGTGTGATCAACTCGGCGGCGGGCACCGTCGCGTTGACCTTCCACCAAGTGCGGTGCCCCGCACCAGCCAGAACCTGCTGTTCACCGGCGGGCGCGTCGTGGCCGCGAGCCCGCAGGGGCACCGTCTGCCACGTGCTGCCGTCGGTGCTCGACTCCAGCACCAGTGGGTCACTCGACTCGGTGTCCACGAACGTGTCGAATGTGACGCGAAGCTCACCGGCTCCCGCGAGGGGCGAAGTGGTGAGGGTCGCCGTCGCCGCGTCGCCCAACCCGGAGTGCCACGCGTCCGGTCCGTGCCGCGGCCGGACCGCCTGCGCCTTCGCCAGCCCGGTCGACAGCGTCTCCCTGGCCAGGTTGATCGAGCCCCAACTCCGCGACGGGTGGACCCGGTTGGTCAACAGGATCGCGATCGACCGCGACGCCGGGTCGAGCACCAGCGAGGTGCCGGTGAACCCCGTGTGGCCTGCCGTCCGAGGCCCAGCCAGGCCACCCATGTACCAGCGCTGGTTCAGCTCGAAACCGAGGCCGTGGGCGTTGCCCGGGAACTCGGTGTTGTAGTCGGTCAGCATGGTCTGGACGGTGTCCGGGCGCAGCACCCGCCTGCCCGCGTAGCTGCCGCCGTTGAGGATGGTCTGCCCGAGCACGGACAGGTCGCGCGCGGTGGAGAACACACCGGCGTGCCCGGCGACGCCGCCGAGCGACCAGGCGTTCTCGTCGTGCACCTGCCCGCGCACCATGCCCCGCGCGGGCGCCGCCTGGAACTCCGTCGCGGCGATCCGGGCGAGCTTGTCCGCGGGCGGGTTGTAGCCGGTGTCGACCAGGCCGAGCGGCCCGGTGATCCGCTCGGCCAGGAACGCGTCGAGCGGGCGGCCGCTGAGCCGCTCGACCAGCACGCCGAGGGTGATCAGGTTGAGGTCGGAGTAGACGTACTTGGTTCCCGGCGGGCTCTTCGGCGTCCGGTCCATGACCGCCTTGATCCGGGCGGCCTTGTCCGGCCAGTCGCGCCACAGCGGGATGAACGGCTCCAGCCCGGAGGTGTGCGTCAGGAGCTGCTCGACCGTGATCGACTCCTTGCCGTTCACGCCGAACTCGGGCAGGTAGGCCGCCACCAACTCGTCCACCCGCACCCGGCCGTCCTCGACCAGGCACATCACCGCCAGCGAGGTGAACAGCTTGCTCACCGACGCCATGTCGAAGATGGTGTCCGGCGCCATCGGCACCTGCTGGTCGGCGGGCAGTTCCGTGCCCGCCGCGTCGGTGTAGCGCACAGCCTGACCAGCCGTACTCCGGTGGACCACCACGCCGTTGTGCACGAGCAGCGAGACCGCCCCCGCGAACAGCGGCCGTCCGGTGGTGGGCGCCGGTCTCGTCCACGCGGCGATCGCCTGGTCGGCCGCCGCGATCGGCACCGGGTCGAGCCCCACCGACTCGGGCGGACCCGCTCGCAGGACGGTCCTCGTGGGGGCGAAGCCGTGGTGGGGCCGGTCGAACCGGCCCTCCGACCCGCCCGTCGCCACCGGCTCCTGCGCCATCGCTACCGCGCTGCCCCCGACCGTGATCGCCACGGCCAGGAGTGCGGCCGACATCCGAGTTGTCCTGGCCATCTCCCCCACCTCATCGGTACAGCAGGAACGGCTGACGCTGCCTGCGGAATTCGGCCAGCTCCGGTTCCCACGCGCCGATGACCTCGGCCGCGTCGGCGCCCGCGTCGATCATGGTGCGCAGGCGGGCGGAGCCGGAGAGCTTGTCGACGAAGTTGTCCGGCCGCCAGCCGAACACCCCCGGGAACACGCGCTTCGCGGTCACCAGCATCGACACCGCGGTGCGGATCGCCTCGAACCGGCGCTCGTCGGTGATGTGCACCTGCACGCCGCCGCACGCGACCCCGACGAACTTGCCGAACGTCGGCGCGAAGTAGTGCTCGCGGAACCGGACCCCGGGCAGGCCGAGCGCGTTGAGCTCCTCGGCCCACCGCCAGTCGATCCCGGGCGCGCCGATGATCTCGAACGGCCGAGTGGTGCCGCGGCCCTCGGAGAGCACCGTGCCCTCGAACAGGCACGTGCCCGGGTACGCGAGCGCGGTGAGCCCGGACGGCATGTTCGGGCTCGGCAGGACCCAGGTCAGCCCGGTCTCGCCGAACAGCTCGTCGCGCCGCCAGTCGCGGACCCGCACGACCTCCAGGCTTCGCAAGCGCTTGCCCCCCGTGTCGGCAGGCAGGAACTCGGCGTCGAACAGCCTGGCCAGCTCGCCGACCGTCATGCCGTGCTGCTGGACGATCGGCTTGCGCCCGACCCCGGAGGCAAAGGCCGGGTCGAGCCGCGGGCCGAACGCGGCCCCGCCCACCGGGTTGGACCGGTCGAGCACCACGAACGCGGCGTCGATGATCGTGGCTGCGTGCATGGCCGTGTACATCGTCCAGATGTAGGTGTAGAACCGCGCGCCGACGTCGGCGATGTCGAACACCACCGTGTCCACGCCCGCTTTGGCGAACTGCCCGGCCAGCTTGGCCGCGGTGGCGCCGTAGGCGTCGTAGACCGGGATCTGGGTGCGCGGGTCGAGGTAGTCGCCCTCCGAGCCGCCCGCCTGCGCGGTGCCGCGGAACCCGTGCTCTGGTCCGAACACCGCCACCGGGCGCATCTGCGCGGCCGCCATCGAGTCGACCAGGTGGGTGCCGTCGCGCAGCACCCCGGTCGGGTTGGAGACCACGCCGACCTTGCGCCCGGCCAGGGACCGCCAGCCCTGGGCAGCCAGCACGTCGGCGCCTGGCGTGACCCGCCCGTGGCCCCGGCCCTGGGTCTCGGCGGGCTGTGCGGCCGCGGGGAACGCGGCGGCACCAGTGATCAGCGGCGCGGCGAGCGCCGACGCGGTGAGGAATCGTCGCCTGTCCATTACGCCCCTACCAGGTCAGACCGTGATCGAACGGATACAGGATGGTGCTCGGGTCGCTGCCCGACGGCACGTCGACCGGGAGCTTGCCGCGCGGCGACACCTCGCCGAGCAGGATCTTGGCCAGCGACTCCATCGACACCGCGCGCCACGAGTACGTCGCCACCCAGGTCGGCGCGGCCACGAAACCCGCGTCGTAGGGCACCTGCGAGGCCACCGCGACCACCGGCTTGCCGGTCTCCAGCAGCCTGGTGAGCAGCGTGCGCTGGGTCGGGTTGCCCGACAGGTTGTTGGTCAGCAGGACTACCACGTCCACGCCCTGGGCCGCGGCCACCGCCTCGGCGATTTTGGCGTCGTTGGGCTTGGTACCGGTCGGTAGGACTGTCGCCGTGGACCCGCGCACGCCGAGGCTCGTGGCCAGCGCGGTGGGAGAGTTGGCCTGGTTCACCGTGTCGCCGATGCCCGCGACCAGCACCTTCGCGGGGGCGGCGGACAGCGGCAGCAGGTTCGCGTCGTTGCGCAGGACGGTTACCGTGCGGTCGGTGAGCCGCTGGATGGCTGCCTTGTTCGCGGGCACGCCCACCTTGGTCGCGACAGCGCCTTCGTTCACGAACGGCCGGGTCAGTATGCCGCGGTTCCACTTGAGCGCCAGGATGCGGCGCACGCTCTCGTCGATGCGCGCCTCGGTGAGCCTGCCGCTGCGAACGGCGGCCAGCACCGACTCCTTCGCGAGGTTGAGGTCCGGCGGCATCAGGAGCTGGTCGACGCCTGCCTCCAGGGCGAGCACGGGGATCTCGGCGTCGCCGAACATGTCCCGCACGCCCTGCATGCCGAGCGCGTCGGTGACGATCACGCCCCGGTAGCCGAGTTCCTGGCGGAGCAGGCCGGTCATGATCGGCCGCGACACCGTGGCAGGCACGCCGGACGGGTCCAGACTGGGGAACTGGATGTGCGCGGTCATGATCGAGTCGATGCCCGCGTCGATCGCGGCGCGGAACGGCGGCAGGTCGACCGCTCGCCACTGCTCGGCGCTGCGGGTGATGACCGGCAGGCCGGTGTGGCTGTCGGTGGCGGCGTCGCCGTGTCCGGGGAAGTGCTTCGCCGAGGACGACACCGTCTCGCTGGGCCTACCGCTGGCCTGGTAGCCGCGCACCTCGGCGGCCACCATGTCGCTCGCGAGGTCGGGCCGCGCGGAGAACGAGCGCGCGGCGATGATCGGGTTGAGCGGGTTCGAGTTCACGTCGGCGACCGGCGCGAAGTTCTGGTTGACGCCCATCGCGCGCAGTTCGTGGCCGTTGACGGTGGCCAGCGTGTGGGCGTCGGCGGTGCTGCGGCCCGCGCCGATCGCCATGCTGCTCGGGTACTCCGTGGCGGGCGCCTCGACCCGGGTGACGTTGCCGCCCTCCTGGTCGATTGCGACGATCAGCGGCAGGTGCGGCGCGGCCGTGATCGCCGCCCGCTGCAGGCCGTTGGAGAACGCGGCGAGCTGCGTCGGGTTGTCGACGTTGTCGGTGCCGCTGTTGTTGAAGTAGATGACGCCGCCGACCTGGTAGCGCTGGACCACCTGCGCGGCCGTGTCGACGCCGTAGCGGGCCAGGTTGGTCGGGTGCGCCTCGTCGGCGGACTTGCCCCAGACCGTGGCCACGAACAACTGCCCGACCTTCTGCTCCAGGGGCATCCGGCGCAGCGCCGCGTCGGTCAACGCGGCAGGCGCCTGCTCCGGGCCGGGTTGGGCGTTCGGCCCGGGTGCGGGAGCGGCGGCCGCGGCCGTGCCGACAGAGGCCACGGTGGCGAGGGTAGCCAGCGTCGCGGTCAGCGTCCGCCGGAGCGTGCGGGGAGTGGGCACCACGCCTCCAGATCGACCAGGTGGGGAATCGGGTCGAAATTTGTTCACCAAGAACAAACCTCACCTGGAAGTTACTCACGTAACAGTCGTCAGGTCAACGAGGTGCCTCGGACCTGTGGACAACTGGGGCCGAAACGCGGATTGGGCGGCCCCGCTCCGAAGAGCGGGACCGCCCAAACCATCCGCGCGAACACTCGAGTTACCAAGCGTGCAACTGTGTCGTACCTACCTGGCCTCGGCGTCCGGCGTCCCGGTACGCAGTCCCTTGACGACATGCCTCCCGCGGCGTGCTGCGCGTGGGTGCTCGGTGTTCGCGCACGGAGTTCGCCCGGGGTGGATCGGAGCTTCTCTTCGCTCTGTCCCTGGCCGACTCGAAGTCCGCAATTCCTTTGTACCCAGTGAGGAAGGTCACTTCAAGGGCACTTTCGGGTGCACCGGTAAAGACCTCGGAAGGCGTCGACTGACGCGGTTTGTGCGCGTAGTGTCATCTGTCGGCGTTTGCGCTTACGCAGCCCGATCCGGTGCCGGTACCGCCACCCGGGTGTACCGGAAATCCCTTGTGGTTGACCGAGAATCTCTCAGTGTCGACGTCGGCGCTGCAACCCGTACCAGGCGACCCCGGCTGTGGCGACCGCGCCGAGCCCGATCGCGGTGACGGCGACGGCGGTGCCCGACGGCGCGTGGAACCGCGACCGCAGCGACACGGGCTTGGTGAAACTCAGCACCGGCCAGCCCCGCTCGGCGGCGAGCCTGCGCAGGCTCCGGTCCGGGTTGACCACCGCCGGGTGCCCTACCGCCTCCAGCATCGGCAGATCGGTGCTGGAGTCGGAGTACGCGTGGCTCGCGGCGAGGTCGTAGCCGTGTCGCGCGGCCAGTTCGCGCATCGCGGCCGCCTTGTTGGCGCCGTAGCAGTAGAAGGCGATCTCCCCGGTGTAGCGGCCCGCGGCCGCCACCATCCGGGTTCCCACGCTGTGCGTCGCCCCGATCATCTCCGCTATCGGCGCCACGATCTCCTCGCCGGACGCCGAGATGACCACGACATCGTGTCCGTCCGACTTGTGCTCGGCGACGAGTTCCGCGGCTTCGGCGTATACCAGCGGATCGACGATGTCGTGCAGCGTCTCATCCACGATCGAGCGCACCTGCTCGACGTCCCACCCCTCGCACAGTGACGTCAGGTGTGCGCGCATTCGCTCGACCTGGTCGGCGTCGGCGCCGGAGGAGGCAAAGACGAACTGGGCGTAGGCACTCTTGAGCACGCCGCGCCGATTGATGAGGCCGCCCTGGAAGAACGGCCTGCTGAAGGCGAGCGCGCTGGACTTGGCGATGACCGTCTTGTCGAGGTCGAAGAACGCCGCGACCCGGCCCGGTGCGGGCGGATCGTCGGTCCGGTCGGAGTCGGTCACGGCGCCAGCATAGGAGCGGGCATGACCCGGATGGCGCAGGGTTCGGGCCTCGAACGGCGCACTGTGGAAGTAGGACAGGGCGTCTTCGGCTGTATGTAGCCACCAGACCCGCGCGAGGGGATACAGTATCGGTACCCGGCTTCGTGCCGGGACGGTTCAGCCCGACCCCCCGGGGCTGAACCTCTGACGACCCCCGCCCCTCCCCCCTGGCGGGGGTCGTCCCTTTTCCGCCCGAGGCGGCCCCCGCCCAGCTTGCCTTGACCCACCGACAATTCCGGTCCGTGACGCCCCCGGATTCCCTCGGTTGTCCACATAGCCGCCAACCATCCACAGTTTGAGCAGGGGGATTGCCCGCGCCCCCGCCCGCCCCGATGGTGATCACAGCGGCCGAACACCGGCCGCCCGATCCCGAGGGAGGCCGGCCCAGATGAGCCGACCAGTGGCCTGCGTGCACGAGGACACACTGCTCGACGAAGTGCTCCGGCTGGCTGCCGCCGCGGGCTGCGCGATCGAACGCGCGGCCGACGTGACCGACATTCGTGCGCGGTGGCACGGCGCACCCCTGGTCCTGCTGGACGAACGCGCCGCGCGGGCGTGTCTGACCGCGGCCCTGCCACGGCGCGAGTCGGTGGTCGTGGTCTGTTCCGGGACGCCGCCCGCAAGTACCTGGGAGCTTGCGGTCTCCCTCGGGGCGCAGCGCGTTCTCACCCTGCCCCAGGGGGAATCCTGGCTCGTCGGTGCGCTGGCCGACGCCATCGAGGCGCCCGCGGGCCAGGTCGGCCGGGTTGTCGCGGTCATGGGTGGCCGCGGCGGCGCGGGCGCGTCGGTCTTCGCGGCCGCCATCGGCCTGTCCGCCCTCGACTTGGGCCACAACGCTTTGCTCGTCGACTGCGACCCACTCGGCGGCGGCCTGGACCTGGTGCTCGGCGCGGAGGAGCAACCGGGTCTGCGCTGGCCGGACCTGCGCCTCAAGTCCGGCCGGGTTCCGGTGTCCAGCCTGCATTCCGCACTTCCCGGTCGGACGAAAGGCAACGCCCGGCTGACCCTGCTCTCCGGTGCCCGCGAGGGCGAAGGCCCAAGTCCCGACGCGGTTGCCGCCGTCGTGGCGGCGGGAAAGCGCGCGGGCGAAACGGTCATCTGCGACGTCCCCCGGTCGCCGGGCGAGGTGGCCCACATCGCGCTCGACCGGGCCGACCTGGCGGTCGTGGTGCTCCCCGCGGAGGTCCGCGCCTGCGCCGCGGCCCGCCGTGTCGCCACCCACCTGCTCGATCGCGGCGTCCGTGCCGAGGTCGTGGTCCGCGGGCCCGCCCGGACCCGCCTCAGCCCGATCGACGTCGCCGCCGCCGTCGGCCTTCCGCTGCTGGCCAGCATCCGCCCCGACGCCGCACTGTCGCAGTCCCTCGACAACGGCACCTTCCGGCTGCGTCCGCGCAGCCCACTGGGTCGCGCCGCGCGAGCGGTCTTGCGCGCCCTGCCGGATTCACCCCGCGTCCCATCCGCCCGCCAACCCTAGCCGGCGCGCGCCTGCCGGAATCCATTTCGGACACATGTCACCGCCCATTCATCAGCAGCCCTAAGGAATCCAGATGTTCACCTCTCATCCAGCGGCGTCCAGTCGTAGCGGAGTGCCTGATGGCCAGTGACCTTGTCGAGCGGGTGCGCAAGCGGCTCGCGGGGCGGGATGCCGAGATCACCGCGGCCGTGGTCGCCGCCGCCGTACGTGCGGAAGCGGGCGGCGTGGTGGGCCACGACGATGTCCTCGACGCGTTGACGCTGCTTCGGCAGGAGTTCGTCGGCGCGGGGCCGCTCGATCCGCTGCTCCGCGACCCGGCCACCACCGACATCCTCGTCACCGCGCCCGACCAGGTCTGGATCGACGGCGCGCACGGGTTGCGGCGCACCGACGTGCGGTTCCCGGACGAGGACGCCGTTCGCAGGCTCGCCCAACGCCTCGCGATGTCCGCGGGACGCAGGCTCGACGACGCACAGCCCTGTGTGGACGGTTGGCTGCCCGGCTCGGCGGCCACCGGCCGGGTTCGGCTGCACGCCGTCCTGGCGCCGATCGCCGCGGCCGGAACGTGTTTGTCCTTGCGGGTGCTGCGCCCGGCCGCGCACGGCCTCGCCGACCTGCGCCGCCTCGGCACCTTCGACGGCCCGACCCACGACCTGCTCACCGCCATCGTCGCCGCCCGGCTGGCGTTCCTCGTGTCGGGCGGAACGGGATCAGGCAAGACAACCCTGCTTTCCGGGCTCCTGGGCGAAGTCCCGGTCACCGAACGCATCGTCTGTGTCGAGGACGCGGGTGAACTGCAGCCCGACCATCCACAGTTCGTCCGCCTGGTCACGCGCCCGCCGAACATCGAGGGCGCGGGCGAGGTGACCTTGCGCGACCTTGTCCGCCAAGGGCTCCGCATGCGTCCCGACCGCATCGTCGTGGGCGAGGTCCGAGGCGGCGAAGTGTGCGAGCTCCTGTCCGCCCTCAACACCGGCCACGACGGCGGCGCGGGCACGGTCCACGCGAACTCGCCGGCCGAAGTCCCCGCCCGCCTCGAAGCTCTTGCCGCCCTGGGAGGTCTCGGCCGCGACGCACTGCACAGTCAGGCTGCCGCCGCGATCCAAGTCGTCCTGCACATGCGCCGCACCCCGTCGGGTGCCCGCAAGCTCACCCAGATCGGAGTCCTCAGCCGCACCTCGACCTCTGTCTCCGTAGCTCCCGCTTGGGCGGACGGGCATTGGGCGGCCGCACGAACCGGCCTCACCGACCTCCTGGACGACCGAGGCATCGCCTTGCCGCCCTCCTTTCGGGGTGAGCGATGCTGACGCCCTGTCGTCCACTGCGGAGCCTGCTAGTCGGTGCTGGACACGTTGTGGGACAAGGGTTTCCGTTGTTGGTCTGTGCTCGGCGCCGAGCGGCGATCAGAGGTGGTGGGTGATGCTCACTGTTCCGGTACTGCTGCTCGCCGCTGGTGTGGTCGTGTGGCCAGCCGATGTCGCCGCCCGGCGGCTTCGGGGTCTTCGACGCGATGGCCGCGGAGCCCGGCGCAGGCTGCCGAGACCGGGCACCCCGGTGATCGCCGCGCTGTCGGCCGCGGTCGGCTGGCTCGCGCTCGGTCCAGGAGGCGCTGTCGCGGCCACGTTGATCGGAATCACCGGCTGGCGCAGGTATCGGGACCGCCGACGCCTGGCCGCCACGCTCGCCGCAGTGGGCGGGCTCGCCGAGGCACTGCGGTCCCTTGTCGCCGAGTTGGTGGTGGGGGCGCATCCGGCCGACGCGGCCGATGCCGCGGCGGCCGACGCCGAGCCCGCGGCGGCGGCGGCGTTGCGCGCGGCCGCGGCCGCCGTGCGACTCGGTGGTGAGGTCGGCGACGCCGTTGGCGACACGGCGCCCGAACTCGCCGACGTCACCGGGCAACTCGGGCGGGCATGGCGACTGGCCGGGCGCCATGGGCTGCCATTGGCGGACGTGCTCGACGCCGTCCGGGCGGATCTGGACCAGCGGGTGCGCTTCGCCCGTCAAGTGCTCGCCCGGATGGCGGGCCCGCGGGCGAGCGCCACCGTGCTCGCCGGACTCCCGCTGCTCGGCATCCTGCTCGGCGAGGCGTCCGGTGCCGCGCCGCTGCGGGTGCTGTCCGACACGGTCGTGGGACAGGTGCTGCTGGTCATCGGCGTCGGACTGGTGTGCGCCGGTGTCGTCTGGTCGGCTCGCCTGACCGGGCGGGCGGTGTTCCGATGACGGCGGCGCTCGTTCTGCTCGCGATGGCGATGCTGCTCTGGTCTCCCCACCGACCGGACCGGAGTCGGCTGGCCCGGCTCACCGGCGCGGCCACGGTTCGCCCGCGACGACGGCCACCATTACCGCTGGTGGCCGGGCTGTCCGCGGGGACTCTGGCGGGGGTGCTGGTCGGGCCCGTGGCGGGGCTCGTCGCGGCCCTGGCGGCCTGGTGGGCGGTCACCAGGAGTCTGCGGCCCCGGCCCTCGTCTGGCGACGATCTGGCGCTGGCCGCGACGTGGGACCTGCTCGCGGCCTGTCTCCGGGCGGGACTGCCGGTGCCTGCGGCGATCCGGGCGGTGGCGACCGATCTCCCGGAACGGCCCGCGATCGCCCTGCGGGACACCGCCGACCTGTTGGCACTCGGCGGCGACCCCGTGCAGGCATGGTCGGGTGCGCTCGACTGCCCCGAGACGGCCGCACTGGCCCGTGGCGCCAGACGCACCGCGCGGTCCGGGGCCGCGCTCGCCGGTGTCGCCCGGTCGTTGGCGGCCGCGGTCCGCGAGCGGGCCGAGGACGCCGCCGAAGCCCGAGCCCAGCGCGCCGCCGTGCTCATCAGTGGGCCGCTGGGGCTGTGTTTCCTGCCCGCCTTCGTCTGCCTGGGCGTCCTGCCGGTCGTCATCGGCCTGGCCGGGCAACTCTCGATCGCCCTCTAACCAACCCACACGAACCGAATGGAGTCCCGATGTTTCCGTTTTCCCGCCTCCGCATGCCCGAGTTCCTCGCTCCCGACGACGGCATGACCACCGTCGAATACGCAATCTGCACCGTTGTGGCCGCCGCGTTCGCCGCGGTCCTCTATGCCTTGGTCAACAGCGATGCCGTGCTCAGCGGCTTGGACGCGTTGATTCAGCGCGCCCTGTCGATGGACACGTGATGGGACCGCCATCAACGGCACCGCCATCAACAACACCGGCGTGCGCGTCGGACCGGGGTGCTGTCACCGTCGAGGCGGCGATCGCGCTGTGCGGGCTGACTCTCGTGCTCGCCCTCGCGATCGGCGGTCTCAGCGCGGTGGTCGACCAGATCCGCTGTGTCGACGCGGCAAGGGAAGCGGCTCGCCTCGTCGCGCGTGGTGAGCCGGACCGGGCGCACGTCGTGGCGGGCGAGATCGCGCCGCGGGGTGCCGAGATTCGGATCAGGCGGACCGGCGACACCGTGTCCGTCGAGGTGTCGGCGGTCCCGGTGGGCGGTCTGCTGCCGGGGGTCCGACTGCGGGCCGACGCCCACGCGGTCGCCGAGCCTGGGGCCGTTGCCGAAGGGGGTGATCAGCAATGAAGCAGCCGCCGTCGGACGACGGGTTCGCCACGGTGTGGGCGGCGGGGGCGATCGCCGCCTTGCTCGCGCTGGTCACGGTGATCGCCTGCATCGGGGCGGCGGTGGTCACCCGGCACCGGGCCGAGAGCGCCGCGGATCTGGCGGCCCTCTCGGCGGCGACACAAGCGTTGTCCGGCGATCGGTTCGCCTGTGACAAGGCCCGGTGGGTGGCCGATCGGATGCGGGTCGACCTGGTCGACTGTCACCTGCGGGGATGGGATGTGACAGTGCGCGTCGCCGCTGGGCCGCCTGGGCCGCTCGCGGGATTCGGTCCGGCGCACGCGTCGGCGAGGGCGGGACCGGTCGGCAACGGTCGAGCGGTCGGCCACACACGGTGAACGGCAACCCGCATTTGTCCAGTTCGACGCCCAGGACGCCTGCTACTCATCGTGACCGGCCGTGTTCTCGCTGGTAGACCCGACTTCGGCGGACTTGCCGACGGAGCGCGAGCCGCGGGGGCGCTACTCGGCGGGGTGAGGCGGCGGCGGTCGGTGACCGGTCGCCTGGGCTTCAGCCGCTCGTCACCTCGCATTTCACTCGGCTTGCCAAAGCGACCAGTTGTCGACTGCAAGTTACGCACGGCACGGTCGGTGCCGTTAAGTCTGTTGCAGGGCGCCGAACCCGGCGCCGCACCCCGAGGAGGCTCTACCCGAGATGTTGGACACCGGAAGGTCGGATAGCTGGCGGAGAGCGTTCCGTGTGGAGCTTCGAGCGGAGGCGATCGGCCTCGCGTTCCGGGGCTGGCCGGTTCTGCCAGGCACCTATCCGGCAGGCGCGCACTGGGCGGGCCGCGACGGAATCGACGACACCGGACCGGTTCCGGTGCACCGCGATTGGCAAGAGCGCATCGGCACCAAGGCCGAGCAGGTCGCGACCTGGTGGGCGGGCAAGCCCTACAGCTTGCTGCTGGCCACTGGTGCAGGCTACGACGCCATCGAGGTCGACTACGACCTCGGCCGCCGCGCCGCGCGGGTGTTGCGGTCGGTGGGCATGCCGGTGCCGATCATCGCCACCCCGGACAGTCGGTGGTTTTTCCTTACCCGGTCCGGCAAAGCGCTGAGCGCCAAGCTGGCCGCCGACCCGGCGATCACCTTCCACGGCGAGGGCGACTGGATCACCTTGCCGCCCAGCCCGTTCCAGCACGGCGTCGTGCACTGGCGGGTCAAGCCCGAGGTGTGCGGTTGGCACATCCCGCAGTCGCGCACCGTGCAGGACGCGTTGTCCGACGCACTGAACGAACCGTCGCACGATCGGCTTGTCCGCCAACTCGTCGCGGCGGACTAGTTCTCCAGACCACCCGTGGCCTGCCCGGTCCTCGTCTCTTCCCCGAGTCCGGCGGTCACCCACCCAAGCCCGTTCCGCCGCGCGTCGCCACTCTCCCGCCCAAATCGGCGACGCGCGCGGGACAGGCAGCCAGCCGAGTACCCGCAGGGGGCGAACGGCCTCCCGCACCGCTCACGGAACAAGGGACCAGCGGCCCAGCCGCAGTCGGCGAAACCCGCCCCGGGATGACCGCAATGCCCGGCACCGACGCCTCCCCGGTGTCATCGTGCATTGCGCGGAACTCCCAGCCGACTGTCCCGACCGACCTCCGTGGCGGCGCGGTTGAGCCCGAACGCCCCGTGCTCGGCGGCAGGTAGCGCGCCGGGGTTGCGCGTCGGGGGCAGCACCGACGCCCCCCGGCGCGCAGCCGCGTAAGCCCCCCCCTCCGCAGGCCCGTAAGCCCCCCACCCCCCCGGA
>NZ_JBQTHF010000073.1:0-119306 GCF_052390155.1 Actinokineospora sp.
CCACCCGCGCCACCCCCACGACGATCACCCTCGCGGACCGCTCGCAACCTCAGGTATCCTCGCAGGTCACAGGGCCCGAAAACCCCGAGCCCTGATTCCGGTGCTCCCAGCCGGACACCATTGAGGCACTGTTCCGCCAATGAAGTCTAGCTGTCTCTGCTTCGCCTGATTCCGGTGCTCCCAGCCGGACACCATTGAGGCCAGATCTGCCGGCGGTCCGTCCAATCCGTACTCGTACTGATTCCGGTGCTCCCAGCCGGACACCATTGAGGCACGTCGACCTCGGACAGCCATTGGGTGCGGGTCATCCTGATTCCGGTGCTCCCAGCCGGACACCATTGAGGCCACCTCGGGCCGCAGACGTAGGGCTCGGGCGCGTGGATGCTGATTCCGGTGCTCCCAGCCGGACACCATTGAGGCTGCGGCCCACACGGCCTCCCGGGCGGCAAACCACCCGGCTGATTCCGGTGCTCCCAGCCGGACACCATTGAGGCGTGTGGTAGATCTCCCGGTACATCCAGAGCCGCCCGCTGATTCCGGTGCTCCCAGCCGGACACCATTGAGGCCTTACCTCTCAAACCCTACAGCGCCGCGCTGCAGCTGATTCCGGTGCTCCCAGCCGGACACCATTGAGGCCGAAGCGGGTCAACTCCGCCTGCGAGGCGAGCCACTCTGATTCCGGTGCTCCCAGCCGGACACCATTGAGGCGCTTTGCAGGTAGTCGATCTGGGCCTCGGTCCGCCGCTGATTCCGGTGCTCCCAGCCGGACACCATTGAGGCGTGATCCTGATGGTGACGCTGGTGCCTGCACTGGCTGATTCCGGTGCTCCCAGCCGGACACCATTGAGGCGGTGCGGCCGAGCGTGACGAACCGCAGGAACTCGCGGTCCTGATTCCGGTGCTCCCAGCCGGACACCATTGAGGCACTACCAATGACATACTGGCTGGGCTTAGGTTTACCGCTGATTCCGGTGCTCCCAGCCGGACACCATTGAGGCATCGACACCCGCTCGTCGGCGGTGGTCGAGGTGTAGGCTGATTCCGGTGCTCCCAGCCGGACACCATTGAGGCATGGCAGCCAGGACTACCTCTGCCTCGTCGGTGAACTGATTCCGGTGCTCCCAGCCGGACACCATTGAGGCCTGATTTATACCAGCCGAAATTTGGGTGAACCGTAAGCTGATTCCGGTGCTCCCAGCCGGACACCATTGAGGCCGCGACATACGCGCACGCCTCCATGAGGCTCAGCCCGTCCTGATTCCGGTGCTCCCAGCCGGACACCATTGAGGCTTCAATCGTCTGGTCGTGCATTTCCGGTGCGTACAGGCTGATTCCGGTGCTCCCAGCCGGACACCATTGAGGCAGGCTGTTGCCTACGTCCACAATGGAACCGGCGGCCGCGCTGATTCCGGTGCTCCCAACCGGACACCATTGAGGCTGGACTGGAACTTTCTGGCGGGATGCCGCCGAGCGCTGATTCCGGTGCTCTCAGCCGGACACCATTGAGGCGGACAGCAGGACCCCGTAGTGACGGGCCACGTCGACGCCCTGATTCCGGTGCTTCCAGCCGGACACCATTGAGGCGGCGTGGCAGGGTTTGCAGAGTTGTCGGATGCCGTGCCGATTCCGGTGCTTCCAGCCGACATCAATGAGGCATGAACACCAGGTCACGGGTAGTGCTCAGGGCGCAGATGACTCTGGAGACTTGGCAGGCGCCATTGAGCGTCGCGCCAGTCGTCGGCGGAGATCGACTGCACGAACGTGGTGCCTGTCGTGTTCGTCGGTGAAGCTCGTGTCACGAGAGGTTCTGAGCCTCTGACGGCCGTCACCGACGATGGGTGGTCGACCATGCTCGCTGGGGTGGCCGCTGCCGTCGCCGCTGACTCGCTGCTGATAGCCGACGGAAGGTGACGGATCTGTGACACGGTGAAACATCTGTGGTTCCGGTGGCGACATGGAGTGCACGGCTGGGTGGTGTGCACCGCGGCGTCAGAGGGGACCTGGATGTCAGTTGATCTCGCGTTGGTGGCGATCGGTGGAGTGCAACGATTCTTGGCCGAGTCGCGCAAGACGGTGGATCTGGCGGGGGCGAGTCTCGCTGTCCGGCACGTGGTGATCGAGGCTGCGACGGTGGTGAACAGGCACCTGGAGACGTTGCCCGCTCCGTTGGGTCTCGTGTTTCCGACCGTTGCCACGATCACACGCGAATCCGACGCGCTGCCGGTCGGGGTGACGAACAAGATCGCGTTCCTGGCTCCCCCCGGCGAGGGCCCGGACCTGGCGAAGGCGGCGGCGAAGGCGGCGACCGGGGCGTGGCAAAAGTGGGTGCGGAAAGCTTTCGATGGTCGGCTCCCGGATACTCCTGGCTGGCCCGATGTGACGTGGGTGTGTGCGACCGGCGACGAGGAGGCATACCCGGATCTGTGGAAACGGGTTCAACTGTTGATGATCGAGCGCCGGCGGGCCAGGGTCTTCGTGCCGGAATGGTGGCAGGGGAGAACGCTGTGTACCCAGGCCCCCGCGCAGCCAGCAGAGCCTGCTCCCCAGACCGCCGCTAAACGGGACCGCGCTGAGCGGCTGTCCGCGGCGGGCTGGACCAAGCGCTATGTCGGCAATGAACACCATCCGCAAGGGAAACGATTTCCGTCCACGACGGTCATCGCGTCATCGGCGTTTCGCGCCCGACTCGTGCGTGCCGCGACGGACCCGGCCGTGCGCGTGGAACTGAGTGCGCTGATCGAGGAACTTCACGCGGTGTTGCCTGCGGACGCTGTTGCGCACCAGGGCCTTCCCGGCGTCGTGGTTCCCACTGAGCTCACCAAGCTGTCGACCTGGCTGGGAACGATGATCAGCCCCGATGCGTGGGAGTCGGGCGGGCCGGACACCGACGGCCTCGACGGAGGCCGGTGTCGCGAGGGTCGTCGCGTTACCCGCGAGATTGGCGCACTCGCGCAGAATCGGGGTGTGCGGGCGTTGACTCCGTACTACGCGATTGTCCTGCAGGACTTGGACAAGCTCGGTCGTGCGGTCGCAGACTTGGGCTTGGACGAGCAGCGTGCGGCTTCCGATGTGCTGACCGGCCTCGGCGTCAAGCAGTTGACGTTGAGCGAAGCCCACCTCGGGGTGCCGATCTATGCCGGGGGAGACGACTTTCTGGCGTTTGCCCCTGCCGCGCAAGCGCTCGCGCTGGCCGCCGAGCTGCGCGTCCTCACGACCGAACACCTCGCAGGCTCCCCATTGGCGGGAGCCACGGCGTCGACGGCGGTGGTGTTCGCGCACATGACCAGTCCGCTGCAGGATGTCGTCGCGACGGCCCAGGATGCGTTGACCCGGGCCAAGAACTCGGTGCGAGACGGTGCCCAGCGAGACGCGTTGACCGTCGTGGTGCTGCGTGCGGGGGGTGAGCGGGCACGCACCATCCAGCCATGGTCGACAACGGGCGGTGACCACGCGGCTGACCTGCTGTGGCGAGTTGCCCCCGCTGCGACCCCCGCCGATCTGTCCGCGCGGCTCGCGGCCAAGCTGGAACGGGACCAGGGCGAATTTGATCAACTTGCGGAAGTCGATCGTCTACATCGGACGTTGAAGCTGGAGGTCGCACGGTTGGTCATGCGCCAAGGCGGGTCGGAGGACGTGGCGGACGCGGTCACCGTGTTGGGTCGTGCCGAGCGAAGCGGCGCGGAAGGCGACAAGCGGTTCTTTCGACCGGTGCCCGCAACACTGGTGGCACGGTTCCTTGCCCAGGAGTGCCGGTGACCACGACCACCTGGCTCACCATGGCGCCGCTGGACACGATCATGGTGCGAGACGGCAGGCCGTTCGCGGCAGGCGCCGTGGGGCGGGCCCAGGGCACTGTCCCGCCGCCGAGCACGTTGGGCGGCGTTGTCAAGGCAGCGCACGGCAAGAACGTCGAGCGCATCGTCGGCCCGGTGGTGCAGATCAGCGGGAATTCGATCTTTCCGATGCCCGCTGACATCGTGCTGCGGGGCGACGAGACGACCGGCCGCACTGTGCAGCGCCTCCTGCCCGCCGAACGCGACGACACCGAACACTCCGATCTCGATGACGGTGGCAGGCTCCCCTATTCCCTGACCGGCGAGGGCGACCCGCTGGGTGGTTGGATCACCCTGGCCGGTCTGGCCGAGTGGCTCGCGCAGGGCGCCATTCGCAGCGGCGCGGAGGTGGAGCTCCCTGAGGCCAACTGGCGGCTTCGGCAGGGCGACGAGCCCTGGCAGCCCGAACGCCGGATTGGGCTGGCACGGCACGTCGACGGCCGCCTACGCGGCACCGCGATCGCCCAGTTGCTCTACGCCGCGAACCACCTGCGGCCCGTCGAGGGACTGGCGTTCGCCGTCGGGTGCGAAGACCCCGGCCCGGTCACGGTCGCGGATCCCGTCGTGCCCATCGGGGGGCGCGGCAGGCTGGCCACGGTGGCAGTCGAACCGTACGCGGTGCCTTTTCCCGAGTCGCCGGGCGACTTTCCCGACGGCAGGCTGGCCGTATATGTCGCGACCCCCGCGCTGATGAACACGGTTCGATGGGAACCGGCGGGTGCTCGACTCTGCGCGCTGGCCGTGACTGGTCCGCAGCCGGTCGCCACCGCATCACCGGGCCGATTCGGCGCCACTCGCCAACTGTTCTGGACCGTGCCCGCGGGCAGCGTGTACTACCTCAAGTTCGACACCGCCGCCGACGCCAAGGCATGGTCGACCGAGTACCACGGTCGGTTGTTGCCCGGCGCGAGCTATCCGATTGTCACCGCAGGTTTCGGCACCTGTCTGACGGGGAGATGGTAATGCCACGACGACTGCTGGTTCTGTTCGCCGAGACGCCGGTGCACGCCGGGGGAAGTGAATCGGTGGGGGTGGTGGACCTGCCCATTCAGCGCGAGGCGGCCACCGGGCTGCCGGTGATCTGGGGGCAGAGCCTCAAGGGCGCCCTGCGCGACGCGGCCCACCACGACCCCGACTGGTTGGCGCCTGAGGTGAACACGGTTTTCGGTTCCCGGTTGTCCCCGCCAGGTGAGTCCGCGAAAACCGGGAAAGGCGGGGACACAGGGAAAGGCGGGGACGCCGGGAAGGACGAGAACGACGGGACCGCCGACGATGGCGACGGCACCGGCACGCTCACCCGGGGAGAGATGTCGATCGGTGACGCGCAACTGCTGTTGTTCCCCGCGGCGACCATGACCAACACCTTCGCCTGGGTGACCTCGCCCATGCTGCTGTCCCGACTGGCGCGCAAGACCGCACTCGCGGCCATCGACCACGGCGACACACTGAAGTTGGGACGGGCACCGGACGGCGCGATTCTGGCTGGTCCGAGTTGGCAGGGGCGCCAGGTGATCGGTTCTTACGTCCAGGATGTGCGCGGCCACACCGGGGTGTCCGCCATCGGTCGAGTGTTGGCCACCCTCACGTTTCCCACCAACGAGGTCTTCGACTACACGCGAACCAAACTTGGCACCGATCTGCTCGTCGTTGACGACACCGTGCTCAGCGGTCTCGCCGAGACCGGCACCGACGTGGTCGCCCGAGTCCAATTGGACACGACGAGCAAGACTGTCGCGAACGGTCCCTTCTACTCCGAATACCTGCCCGCGGAGACCGTGCTGGTCGCCGTGCTCAGCGGTTCGACGGAGCACCTGGACAAGATGGCTCTGCTGCTCGACGGCAGGCCGCTGCAACTCGGCGGCGATGAGACCATCGGCAAGGGCATCCTGTGGTGCCGGATGCCCGAGGCTCAGACTCTCAGCGATCCCGGTCCACCGGCCGCGATCGAGGCGGAATCCGCTTCCGCCACAGTTGAGCCAAGCCCGCCTGCCGCGGGAAGGCCGTCGCCCGCGACGATGCGACGGACGAACCGGTGAGCGCCCGAGTCGATCGCGGACTTGCCGTCGCGGCGGCCGACGCACTGCCCGACCAGGTCGACAACGAGCTTCGGTCGACGCTGCGCGCCCTGCCGGTCATGATCCACACCAGCGGTCTCGCCGCCGCGTGCGCGTACCTGCTCTCGCGAGTCAAGGTCCAACAGGACAGCGACCGATACTTCCGCACCACGCGCGCCGTACTGGCCGACGCGGCGGAGTTCGTCCAACTCAAGGACCGCGAGGGCAGGAAACCCTTGGAGCTATTGAATGAACTCGTCAAGCTCCGCGATCAGGATTACATCGCGGCCGAACGGCGGGCCACGGTGTTCGCGGGCTGGTTGGCCAGAATCGCCACCGCACGTGCGCTGCCCGCCGTGGTGAAACCATCGTGACCGGCTTCGGGACACTGGTCGGGCTGGAGGCTTCCTGTGTCAATGCGCACCTGCTGTTCAGCCGAGTCTGGTACGGCAAAGAAGCCGATGGCGCTCTCACAGACGACAACGCCCACCAGCTTGTCCACTTGGGACAGGTACGGAAAGCCGCGATGGCCGTTTCCGCCGACCTGCTCCGATCGATCCACGCACGACGTCGGGCCGCAGTGGCCAGCCTCGCCGTGAACCGGGACCACGTCGTGCTTCATCTCGCCATCACTCCACAGTGGAGGGTCGTGCTAGGGCATGGCGAGGACTCGGTACACGAGAGCAGCCTGACGTTCTCACCCACCTACGGCGTGCCGATCTGGCCGGGCTCGGCGCTCAAGGGTGTCGCCGCGGCACAGGCACGAGCCGAGGGCCGGTCGATCGATGACAGGGTTCGGCTCTTCGGCGCACCCCGCCCCGAAGCCAAGGATCTCGACGCTGAACGTGGTGGGGTGGTGGTGCTCGACGCCCTCCCGGTCCCGCCGCTGAAGCTCGTTGTCGACGTACTCACCCCGCATGTGCAGCCGTACTACAACGAGGTGAACAGCAACGGCGGCAAGGTGGAGACACCGCCCGCCGAGTACCACAACCCGGTCCCGGTGCGGTTCTTGGCGGTCACCGGCACCACCTTCCATACGTCGTTGGTCGGCGCGCCCGCGGATGTCAAGGCGTTCCACGAGCTGCTGGCCGCGGGCGTCGACGATCTTGGGCTTGGCGGCAAGACCGCGGCCGGGTATGGCTACTGCGACATCGAGGAATTTCCGTGACCATGTCGAAGAAGTGCCGGATCCACGTGGTACCGGTTGGCGCGTCACTAACCAAGGCCATAGACAAATGTGTCAAGGTGCCGCTGGATGTCAAACAGGCGATGCTCCCCGCACACTTTTCCGAAGCCAACCCAGCCAAGCGGGTTCAGGTGGAGTTGCTCTCCAGAAGCGACGAGCATGGTCTCCTGGACTTGGGCGCATTGTTGCACCGCGACTCGACCAAGTCCCAGGAGGTGCTTGACGGGCTCGCCACCCTGTGCGCGACCTGTTGCGCTGAGTGGAACTCCCTTAGCACGATGGGCGAGATCAACGACGACGTGCTGCTCTTCGTCGCCTCCGACACCGACGTCGGTCTGCGGGCCGCTGTCCTCGCTGCCGCGAAATACGCCCAAGGCCGACCGATCCGCTACGTCGCTGATCCCCTCACGGGCCTGCCCACGACCTTGAAATCGGGACAGATCGTGGTCGCTCGCATCCCGGGGCTCGACCTGAATCCCAATCGTGACCAGAATCCCGCTCCTGGCAAGAAACCTGACGACGACACCTGGCTGTCCCTCGGCGACGTCGGCGCGGCGATCGCCCGCACGGCAAGCAGATCAGACGTCGACTGGGAGGTGATGTTCCACCTCTCCGGCGGCTACAAGGCGTTGCTGCCATACCTGCTGGTCGTGGCCGAAGGCGTGCAAACCGTGGTGCGTAAGAGTTTCGGCGACCCCCGGGTGCGGGTGCGCGCACAAGTGCTGCATGAGGAGGGCGAGCAACCGGTGCGGCTGCCACTGCGTTGGCTCAGCGGGGACTCCCTTCTGGGAAAGGCGGAAAGCCTTGTCATATACGCGGAACAGGGCGTCCATGTCGATGAGTCCAAGCTGAACGACTTCCGCGGTTGGTATCTGGAGGACGACACCACGAACGGCAGACGCAGGCTCACCGAGGCAGGGATGATCATGGTGAGGACGTTGTGGGCACTGACCGTTCAGTAGCCGAGCACTCGGTAGCGGACTTGGTGACCCGCTACATCACCGAGACCATCGCGCTGGGAACCGGCGGGCGCGCGGACCGTCCTATGCCGCAAGGGTTCAATCTGATCAACTATCAAGATCTCGAAAATCTCCTGACGAACCCCACGAACCTGCCCGACTTCAGTACCCAGAACTATCTGGAGCGGCTCGAAGCGCTGACCGACATGGCGCTGCGGCTGCAGTACATGCCCGCCGACGTGCTGCCTGTCACCGCTCGATCCCGCGCGGCCAGGCTGCGCTTCCTGTTGTGGAGCCTGCCGTTTCGATTGCGTGCGGCCGGTCGTGCGGCCGATGTGCTGCCGTCCTCCGCTCCGATCCCCTACGCGCCTCCCGGGACCCCCGGGGTCACGTTGGAGACAGACCAGCGGGTACTCGTCTACGCCCGGGAGGCGCGGGAGGAGTGGCTGGGCTACCTCAACGCCTGGGAGGACGATCCGTGGCTGGCCACGGCGGGGCGCCACCGGCTGGAGCGGGAACTGCGGTGGCTGACCGAAGCCGGTCCCAACACCGAGTGGGGCGGGTCCGTGCCGCTGGCACTGGTCGAACGGAAGCCTGACGACGCGGCCGGGCGAGAGGCTGACAACGCGGCCAGGCGGGAGGATCATCACCGGATCGCGGCTGATGTCGCCGAGGCCCACTGGCTGCCGCGTGGTTCTGTGCTGCGGTCCGTGTGGGCGTTCTGGCCGGTCCGCTGGCGAACCTGGGCGCTGCTGCTGGTGCTCACCCTGCCGCAACTGACCACTGTGACGTTCTTTTCCTTCGGTCAGCCGGATACCGCCCGCTGGATAGCGTTGGCCGTGACCGGTATCGGGCTGCTCGCTGTGGTCCTGTTGCGCCCCGACCGCCGTGATTCGCTTGTCCTGCTCCGGTTTCCGGCCGCTGTCGGGGTCGGCGCACTGCTCCTGCTGAGCCTCACGCCCCGATGGTGGCTCGACCCCGGCGGTTGGCGGGTCGGCGTCGGACTGGCCTGCGCGGCGCTGCTCTACCTGATGGTGGAATCCAGATTGCACGGCGCGTCTCGGCGCGCCGCGATCGGTCGCGGCCTGCTACTCGGCGGTGTCGGGATTTTGTACTCGGTCGTGGTGTGCCTGGTGATGTTCGGCTTCGTCGTGCCGTCGATGGGCGAACACGGCGAATGTCTGGCGGGATGGTGGAACCACAGCCCGTGGCAGCAGCTTCCCTGGCCGACCGGTATCCAGGCTCAGTGCGTCGAAGACCTGCACGCGCACACTGCCGCCGCGCCCGGCCGAATCCTGGTGTTGATGACGGGGTGGTCGCTGGCAGTCGGCCTGGCCGCCCAAATCCTGTGGGACGACCGGCCGGTCACCGCGCCGCTGGGTCGCCTGCGCCGTGTGCGAGGAGGACGCTGATGACCGCCTGGACGACGTTTGAGCTCACCGTGGTCACCCCGCTGTTCAGCGGCGAAGACCCGGACCAGACAACCGACAGCCCGATTCGGGTGCCCACGATCCGAGGTGCGCTGCGGTTCTGGTTCCGAGCCATCGCCGCCGGGCACGGCGTCACCGACCTGCCCGACCTGGCCAAGGCGGAGAGCGCCGTCTTCGGCAGCACCCACACCCCCTCGCCGATCCGCCTGCGAATCGCCAAGCAACCGCAGACGAGCGGGGCTAAGTACCCGCCATGGCAAGATAGGCGGCTGGGCGTGCGGTACTTGCTCGGGCAAGGGCTGTGGACCCGCGGTGAGGGGGTCCGGCGGTCCTTTGTGGTGCCCGGAAAGCGCGTGACGCTCCAGGTCAGATTCAGTGGTGTTGCGCAGACCGATGCCCGATTCATGATCGCGTTGTGGGCTCTGCTTACCTACGGGGGCATAGGTGCTCGGGTCCGGCGAGGTTTCGGACAACTGGCGTGCGACAGTGTGACAGGGAGCCTCCCCGGAGACTGGCAGGAGCAGCATCTGAAACCGCCCAAGCCGAAACAGTGGGCGGTGCTCGGGCGTGAAGCCCTTCCAAAGTGGATCCTCGACCATGCCGATCTAGGGTGGTCCGCGCTCCCGCGCGCGCCACGGCCTCTGGACGCGGAGATCCCGGTGGTTCCCACGCTGAATCCACAATGGTGGCAAGGAGTTCTCAGACCGGGGGTCACCGGCGATCTCGGCGACGCCTTGGACATGATCGGTACGCAGTGGCGAGAGTTTCGTGCACCCGACCAGCCTGATCCGAAGGACCGTAACCGCAGGAGGTCGCCCGAATGGCTGCTTGTGGTCAACGGACCGGAGACTCGCTACCCGGTGGGAGCGTTGGGACTACCCGTGGGCTACCACTGCCCGGGTTATACCGACGACGTAGTCGAACCGTACGGCAGCAACGGGGTACTTCGCCGCGCGTCGCCGGTGTGGCTTCGTCCCGTGGCCGTCGAAGACAGTCAGTGGCGGATGTTCACTCACGTCTTCACATCGCAGTTGCTCGCCGACGGCATCGTGCCGCGCCTGCGTTCCGATCCTGCGCGGACGCTCACGATTCCGAACCCGGTGTCCACCTGGAAAGCGTGGCTGGACAACACCGCGCGGTAGCCGCCCGATGCGTTCTCCTAACCAAGCACCCCGAGGGGGATCGATGCCGAGTCTGTGGCGGTTGCGGTTGCCACTGCCCGACAACGGATGCGTAGACCGGCGTGGCGTGCACCGGATGCTGTCGCGGTGGTTGGACGTCGACCATCACGCGCAGCGCAAGCCGTGGTCGTGGACGACTACCGGGGCCGGTTTGGAGATCGGGTTGGTGGACGACTCCCTTGTCGCTCGGCTCACCCGGCACGCCGGTCGCGACCTGACCCAGGTCGCGACCGCCCCCTGGGCGCAACTCGCCGCAGCGCATCTGGGTCGTGAGTGGACGGTGGAGTTCGTCAGTCCGGTCACGTTCCGGCGAGGCAATCGGTTGGTGCCGTGGCCTTCGCCGTCTGCGGTGTTGGGCAGTCTGCGCGCTGATTGGCGTAGGTTCGCTGCCCCGCATGTCGGCGATGTGATCATCGACCTGAGTAAGGAGCCGGTGATCGTCACCTCGTTCCGGGGTGCCAGCGAGGTCGAGCGGGTGGTGTTGCACGAGCGGCCCAACGCCGCTGGCGAGCGCGTGCCGGTGCAGGCCACTGTGGGCGGCTTTCTCGGCAGCCTGACCTACACGATCGATGGCGAGGTGGACGCGGGTGCGGTCGGGTCGCTGATGGCTCTCGCACCGTTCAGCGGCGTGGGCGCGCACACGACCAGAGGCTTCGGCGGCACCAGGGTGCCGGCCGGTCGCGGGAGCTGATCGCATGGGCGCCTTGCTCGACGTGATCGCGGGCGGCGCCGCGTTGGCGGACGCGTGGCAAGACGTCCTGGCCGCTGACGCCGAGGATGACGTGCTGTCCTCGGGTGTCCGCCGATTCCATGATGGTGCCGACGGGCGGCTGACGGAGTTGGGTGCGCAACTCGCCGACGGCACCTACCGCCCGGGTCCGCTCACCGAGGTCGCCATACCCAAGCCGGACGGTGGGGAGCGGACCCTTCGGATTCCCCGGGTGCGGGACCGGATCGTGGAGCGGTCGATCCTCGCGGTGTTGGGCCCGCTGGTGGAGCCGCTGCTCGGGCCGAGCAGCTTCGGCTACCGGCCGGGGCTGGGCGTCCGCGACGCGGTGCAGGAGGTGGCGCAGCTGCGCGACGAAGGGCACGACTGGGTGCTGCGCGCCGACGTGCACGACTGCTTTCCCACTGTGCCACTGGATCTGGTGCGGCGCCGGTTGTCGGTGGTGGTGGCCGACGCGGAGCTGCTCGCGGTACTCGATCTTCTGCTGGGGCGGCACGCGCTGCGCCCGGGCCGCCGCGACCCGTTGCCCCTCGTGGATTGCCGCAGGGTTCGCCACTCTCGCCGCTGCTGTCCAACCTGGTCCTCGAATCGGTCGACGAGCGGCTGCGGCGCGGCGGGTTCCCGATTGTGCGCTACGGCGACGACCTGTGCGCGCTCGCTTTGTCCCGGGCTGACGCCTGGGAAGCGGCGCGGGCGATGACGGCGGCAGTGGAGGAGATCGGCATGACCGTGGGTGCGGACAAGACCGAGGTGATGTCCTTCGCCGACGGCTTCACCTTCCTCGGTGAGGACTTCGGCCCCCGGTACCCGCCCGTGGTCGAGCACGGCACCCGCGTGCCGGAGCACCGCACGATGTATCTCGGGGTGCAGGGCAGTTGGGCGCGGATCGGCGAGGGCCGCGTGGTCGTGGCCAAGGACGGCGAGGAACTGCTCGACGTCCCGGCCGGTCTGGTGGCGCGCATCGTCTGTTTCGGCGCGGTCGGGGTGAGCGCGGGCCTGCGCAACTGGGCGTTGTCCTCCGGGGTCGAGTTGGTGTTCTGCTCGCACCGGGGCCGATACCTGGGCCAGGTCGTGTCGGGTCATCTTGCGCGGGCAGCCCGGGTTCGGCGCCAGTTCGAAGCCGCCGCCGATCCCGATCGGTACACGCCGGTCGCGCGGGCCATCGTGGAGGCGAAGATCCGCAAACAGGCAGTGTTGCTGCGTCGGCTGATGCGCAAAGAGTCGGCCGAGGAACTGGGTGGCGCGGTGAGCGCGATCGAGAGCTACCTGGCGATGCTGCCGCAGGCAGGCACCCGCGACGAACTGATGGGCCTGGAGGGAGCGGCGGCCCGGGCGTACTTCCAATCGTGGGTCGCCGTGCTCGACGAAGAACTCGGCTTCACCGGCCGCAATCGGCGCCCACCACTGGACGTGATCAACTCCGCACTGTCGTTCGGCTATGCGGTGCTGGTGTCCGAGGCGACCTCGGTACTGGTCGCCGCCGGGCTGGAGCCCACGGTCGGCCTGCTGCACGCCGAGCACGACGGTCGACCCAGCCTGGCGCTGGACCTGGCCGAGGAATTCCGGCCGATGGTGGTCGACCAGGTCGTCATGGAAGCCGTCCGCAGGCGCAGACTGGGCGTCGAGCACGGCCGCCGCGACACCGAACGGGACGGCGTCCTGCTGACCAGAGCAGGCCGCGAAGTCCTGTTGGACGGCTACGAACGTCGAATGTTGCAGGTCACCAAGGGAGCGCTACCGGACTTCGCGGGCAGCCTGCGTCGACACCTCTACCGGCAGGCACAAACCATCGCGGCCTACATCGAAGGCACCGCGCCCGGCCTGGTCGGTCTGTCATGGCGCTGACCACCCTCGTCTGCTACGACATCTCGCGCGACGGGATCCGCGCCCGGGTCGCGGCCTACCTGCAACAATGGGGAGACAGGATCCAGCGCAGCGTGTTCGTCTGCATCCTGGACCCGACCGAACTGGCCGACCTTCGCGACCGACTCGCCGCAATGATCGACCCCAAGACCGACGCGGTGCACATCATGCCGACCTGCGCGACCTGCTGGTCGAAAGTGACCGTCCTCGGCCAGGCCGAGTTGGAACCGGACCGCCCATACTGGATCGCCCTGTGAACCGTCCCGTTAGCCCGAACGGGGGGTAGAGCCGTGAAGATCGACAACACGTCTCGCGTGCAGCACCCTGACCTGCGACGATGCAACCTACGCGCGCCTGTGTCGATCTTTGATGGAGCCTCTCCTGGAGCTCGCGTGCACAAAGTGTCCATCCGTGCTGGTCACAGGCACCCCAACGCGGATAGGGTGTGGCGAAGCACCTCACGCCGAAGGGCGTATAGAAACTTCTCCGGTTCCGGTTGTTCTAGCAGGTTCAGAAACCCTCGTGTGGCGAAGCACCTCACGCCGAAGGGCGTATAGAAACCATGATCCGCGCCAGCTCCATGAGTTCTGCGAGGTTGTGGCGGTGGCGAAGCACCTCACGCCGAAGGGCGTATAGAAACTCTTTGAGACTTCGCCGAGCTGTCCCCAGTCCGCAAGGGTGGCGAAGCACCTCACGCCGAAGGGCGTATAGAAACAGCTGAAAAATCTCGTTCCCTAGACCAACTCGAGTGGCGAAGCACCTCACGCCGAAGGGCGTATAGAAACCTGCGTTGCACCCGCATGGCGGTGTCGACGACGTCGCGGGTGGCGAAGCACCTCACGCCGAAGGGCGTATAGAAACGTTCGCGCCGCTCAGGTCCGCGTAGCTCAGGTCCGCGCCGGTGGCGAAGCACCTCACGCCGAAGGGCGTATAGAAACAGGAGCACGATCGACGGCAGGTCGCCGATGAGTCGGTCCACCCGTGGCGAAGCACCTCACGCCGAAGGGCGTATAGAAACGGTGCATGAGGCCGCGGATCAGTGCCGCCACGAGTGGCGAAGCACCTCACGCCGAAGGGCGTATAGAAACCCCGTCGATGATGGTGCCCGGGGGGCACTTCTCTTCGCCCGGAGGTGGCGAAGCACCTCACGCCGAAGGGCGTATAGAAACTTTCTAGTAGGCATGGCAGCGCACGGATAACACTAGGTGGCGAAGCACCTCACGCCGAAGGGCGTATAGAAACTTGTAGGCAGATCATGCCCGCTTGTTGCGGGAGGCGGGCGTGCTGTGTGGCGAAGCACCTCACGCCGAAGGGCGTATAGAAACGTGACGAGGAGCTGTCCGCCTGCGCCCTCGACGACCGTGGCGAAGCACCTCACGCCGAAGGGCGTATAGAAACCAGCTCATCCTGCAGGGCGAACGGGCGGGGGTCGATGGTGTGGCGAAGCACCTCACGCCGAAGGGCGTATAGAAACTCCACCTTTGCCGTGCCCGCCGACACCGACGAGGCGGTGGCGAAGCACCTCACGCCGACGGGCGTATAGAAACTTCTCTTCCCAGCACCCACCGCCACGTATGCTCGATAGTGGCGAAGCACCTCACGCCGAAGGGCGTATAGAAACGCGGAGGATCCGCCGCATTCCGCGATCCGGGTGTTCAGGTGGCGAAGCACCTCACGCCGAAGGGCGTATAGAAACTCCTTTACCTGGACGGGAATGTAGCCTTCACCAGACAGTGGCGAAGCACCTCACGCCGAAGGGCGTATAGAAACCCTGAGAATGAGGTCCGTCTGCTCCATCAAGCGCAGAACATCCGTGGCGAAGCACCTCACGCCGAAGGGCGTATAGAAACTTGCCTCATGGCGGTCCCCCCGCGTCCGGCACTTACGGGGTTTCGTGACTGGCGAACACCGCCCGCCGCGATGGCGAACAGTTCGGCGCAGGTCGCTCCGTCCGGGAAACCGGTTGTTGTTCGGTGGTGCAGGTGTCGGCGGAATTCCACTTCGGCGAGGCGCTGGACGAGAGCATGTCGAGTTGGTGTTGTGAGTGGAAGCATCTGAGGGCGCGGGCTTTGAGGTCCAACAGTTCGGGGGTCGAGCACGTCTCATCTGGCCAGGGGCGGTTCGCCGACCACGATGTGCACGAAGATGCCGGACAGCCCGTAGGTGCTGACACCGGCGATGGCCGCGCCGGGGTAAGGCCAGGGGAGTTGGTCGCGCACGGGAGCGATGCCCAGTCCGGTCCAGTCGACGCTGGAGGTGGGCTGTGGGCAGTGCAGGCTGGCGGGCACACTCCGGTGCCGCACCACGAGGGCGGCTTTGATCAGGCCTGCCAGGCCCCCAGCGGCCTCGGGGTGGCCGATGTTCGTCTTGACCGAGCCGACCAGGCACGGCTGCCCCTGCGCGCGGCGGGTTCCGATGGCGGTGCCGATCGCCTGCAGTTCGATGGTGTCCCCGGCGGGGGCGGCGTTGCCGTGCGCCTCGACGTAGCCGATCCGTTCCGGCGCGATGTCGGCGTTGACGCAGGCCCGGGTGATCACCTGGAGGTAGCCGTCCACCGACGGCGCGATGATGGTTTTCGCGGTGCGTCCCTTGCTGGCCTGGGCGCTGCCGAGGATCACCGCGTGGACGGTGTCACCGTCGCCCAGCGCCTGGTCCAGCCGTTTGAGGACGACCACACCTGCGCCGTCGCTGCGGATGAAGCCGTCAGCGTTCTCGTCGGCGAAGCGACACCGGCCGGCGGCCGACAGCATGCCCGCCGCGGAGTACCCGACGGTGTGGTCGGTGCCCAGCACGAGACTCACGCCGCCGGCCACGGCGGTGTCGCACTCGCCGGTGCGCAGACTCTGACAGGCCAGGTGTACCGCCAGCGTGCCCGACGAGCACGCGGCGTCCACCGTGGCGCAGGGACCTCGCAGGTCCCAGGCGTGGCTGATGCGTCCCGACGCCATGCTGCGGGCGGCTGCGCCCGCGATGGCGTACATGTCCACGGTCACCTGTGCGCGGAGTGCGTCCCAGTGTTCGCCCGTGCTCTGTCCCATGAAGACCCCGATGTCGCGCCCCGCGATCGTTTCCGCGTCCAGGCCCGCGTCACACAGGGCATCGCGGGTGGTGGTCAGCACCGCCTGATGTTGAGGATCGAGAACGGCCGCTTCGCGTTCGGTGATCCCGAACTGCTCAGCGTCGAAACCGGTGGTGTAGTTGACAAAACCGCCGTCAAGGCTGACCAGGCGCCCCCGCAGGCGTGGGGTCGGGTCATGGAGCTCCGCCGCGCTGAACCGACCGTCGGGAGCCGCCGGTGCGACCGCGTCGCCTTGGTTGCCGAGCAGGTCCCACAACTGGGAATAGTTGGCGGCGCCGGGAAACCGGCAGCCCATGCCGATGATGGCGATCGGCTCGTGCGTACTCATCTTGTCCTCGTTCGCGTCGTGCCGCGACCAGCCATCGCGGCGGTCGTGACAGTGATCACACCCATTGGTGTCGGGCTCGGCACCAGAGGACGGGCGACACCCTGTGTGATCGTACGGGTCGTCAGGGTAGTCACCCCGGCCGCTCATCTTCAGTGATCGGCACCCGTTCTCGGAGGAATTCAGCAGTGTGCGGCATCGCGGGCTGGGCCGATCTGGCACGCCCACTTCATGACGGCGCTCGGACGGTCCGGGCGATGACCGATACGCTCGCCGCGCGCGGACCGGACGGCGCGGGCCTGTGGGCCGGCACCAATGCCGTGCTCGGCCACCGCAGGCTCGCGGTGATGGACCCTGACCGCGGCCACCAGCCCATGGTGATCAGCGACGACCGGGACCAACCGCTCGTGGTGCTCGCCTATACCGGGGAGGTCTTCAACCACCTCGAACTCCGCACCGAACTGGAACTGCTCGGCCACAAATTCCGCACCGACACCGACACCGAGGTCGTGCTGCACGCCTGTCAGCAGTGGGGAACAGGGGTCGCCGAACGCCTCAACGGGATGTACGCGTTCGCGGTGTGGGACGCGCCGCGACACCAACTCCTGCTCGTCCGCGACCGGTTGGGCGTCAAGCCCCTGTTCTACGCCCGCCACGGCGAGGGGGTCGTGTTCGCCTCGGAACCCAAGGCGCTGTTCGCAGGCAGACTGATCACCCCCGCTGTCGACGAAGACGGGATGCGAGACTTCCTCGCCTCGGTCCGCACACCCGGTGGCAGCCTCTTTCAGAGCGTGTACGAGGTCCGGCCTGGCACCATGCTGGCGTTGGACGCCCGCGGCATCCGGGAACGTCGGTACTGGGCGCTGCAAGCGCGTCCGCACACCGACGACCTGCCTGCCACCATCGGCCATGTTCGCGACCTGCTTGGTGACATCGCCGACCGCCACGTGCGGGCCGATGTCCCGCTCGGCGCACTGCTATCCGGCGGACTGGACTCCAGCGTGCTGGCCGCGCTGGGACAGCGCGCCACCCTGGGCGACCTGCGAACCTTCTCGGTGGACTTCGCCGGGAACGCCGACCAGTTCGTCCCCGACGCACTCCGCGCGACTCCCGACGCACCCTACGTGCGCGACATGGTCGCCCACTGCGGCCTGCATCACCACGACATCCTGCTCGACTCCGCGGCCCTGACCGATCCGGCTGTCCGGCAAGCGGTGGTCGCCGCCCGGGACGCGCCCGCGACCGGTGACATGGACACGTCGCTCTACCTGCTGTTCCAGGCGGTCCGGGAGCACGTGACCGTGGCGATCTCCGGGGAAAGCGCCGACGAGGTCTTCGGCGGCTACCCATGGTTCCACCACGCTGACACGCTGACCACCGATGGCTACCCGTGGCGGTACCTGACCGGCCGCAGCGGCACGTACCAGGCCCTGCTGCGCGATGAGGTCGCCACCGGTCTCGGCATCGCGGCGCACCGGGAGAACCACTACCGGCAGGCAGTGTCGGAAGTCCCCGTGCTGCCAGGGGAAACGGGCATCCAGCGCCGTATGCGCGAGGTGTTCCACCTGCACCTGACCCGGTGGCTGCCCGACCTGCTTGACCGCAAGGACCGGCTGAGCATGGCCGTCGGTCTGGAAGTGCGCGTCCCGTTCTGCGACCACCGGCTCGTCGAGTACGCCTTCGACACCCCGTGGGGTCAGCACACCTTCGACGGCCGGGAGAAATCCCTGCTGCGCGCGGCCGCCGCCGACGTGCTCCCGGCCAGTGTCGCGACCCGAACCAAGGCACCGTATCCCGTCACACAGGATCCGGCTTACAACCGGGCGATCCGGGAACAGGCGGCTGACCTGGTGACGACACCGACCGCACCGGTGTGGACATTCCTTGACCCGCAACGGCTTCGTGATCGGCTGGATCGCAAGGTGACCAATCGAGCCACCCGTGCGGGCATTGAATTCGCCCTCAACCTCGACGTGTGGCTGCGGACGATCCGACCGGCCCCGCCACGGTGACGCCCTCTGAAACACCCGCCGAACAAGCACGTGCCGCCCGCGATGACGTCAAGGACGGCCAGCCAGGTGCCACTGTGACGCCTTGAGCAGTTTTGCGCATCTGCTGCGATGGCTGCGTCCTCGTCCGGGTTCGACGTTCAGAAAGCCGACTCGGGACCAGCCCCCACTGCTGGCCCGGTCGGTGAGGACCGGGCCAGCAGGGTCAGCACCACGTACTGTTGATCAGGTCGTCACAGGTTGGTCTGGCTGGCGTAGTGGACCTGGTTGTCGGTGGCGCGGTAGAGGACGTCGATGACGCCGATGGTGAGCAAGTGCGGCACCGGGACAGCGGTGACGGGCGTGGCGGGATCGCCGCTGAGGTCGCCGCCGATTCCGGTGAGGGTGGAGAATCCGGTGGTGTTGATGGTGGTCTGGTCGGCGGTCAGGATCTGGTTGTCGGACTTGGCTGTGGCGAACACATGCAGCCTGCCGTCGGCACCCAGGCAGGCCGACGACGGGCCGACGACGGCACCGCCCAGATCGGTGTGGGTGGTGGACGCCCCGGCGAAGGCGTAGTTGCCGCCCTGGACGATGTGGCGTACGAGGTCGGTGGTGGAGGTGTAGACGACGGCGAGGCGCTGGTCGGCGTAGTGGGTGACGAACGGGTCGCTGGCCGCGTTGCCGCCCTGCGACACGTAGCTTCCCTAGGCCGAGCCGTTCACCGACGTCTGTGTGGTGACCCACAGCTCGTCGTCACCGCCCCGGACCACCACGGACAGCCGTCCGTCCCCGGCAGGGAGCCCCGTTTTCGGCCCTGGCGGAGGCTCCGTCCCAGGACTGCGCGCGACCAGTCGACCAGACCCTCCGCCGGAACGATGGGATCAACGGCTCCACCAGCGCCCACAACTCATCCGGCACCAGCCGCAACGACAACGAGTCCAACGACGCGTGATCATGTCAGAACAAGCCGACGTGATCCACGTGAGACACGACCTGCGCTCGATCGCGCGAGCCGACGGTGGTGACCGAGTACCCGCCGGGCACGCCCCGGCCAGGCACCGATTCGCGGCTCGCAACCGACTGATCGCGTCGATGGACGCGACAGTCGTCGTCGAGGCCGGTGTCCGCGGCGGATGCCGCGCCACCGCCGCGGCCGAGTGGGCCGGGTACTGCTCACCGTGCCCGGCCCCGTCACCTCCACGACGTCACACGGCTGCCGCCTGCCGCGAGTACGGCGTGACGGTCCTCAAGGGGTGAATGCGCGGGCGATGGGCCAGGCGCCGGGGGAGGTGTTGGAGAGCACGGTGCAGGTGGTGCCGGTGTGTGGGTCGTGGGTGGACCTGAACGACGCGCCTGCGTCGTACCCGATCAGGATCGCCGTGTCGGTGCTCTCGTGCAGCCAGAAGCCGAGACCGTAGCGCATGAATTCTTCGGGTACGTCGCAACGTGGCCGTACTACCTCTTCGACGGAATCCACTATGTCGCCGGCGAAAAACGCGCGCCAGAAGGTGGAGATGTCGGCGGCGGTGGTGTGGATGCCGCCATCGCCGGTGGCCAGTACCGGCAGGTGGAAGATGTTGGAACGGTCCGCCCCGTCCAATGGCAGGTAACCCACGGCCGCGTCAGCGGGTAGCTCGTCGGAGCGGAGGAAGTCGGTACTGGTCATGCCTGCCGGGCGGAGCACCCGTTCCCGGACGAGGTCGTGGTAGCCGACGCCGCCTGCCCGCTCCGCCAGCAGGGCGAGGACCACGAAGCCACCATTGCAGTAGCCGAACCGCTCACCGGCCCGGAACTTGGTGGGATACCCGTCCAGCAGGGGCAGGAAAGCCTCGGTAGTAGTCAGTTCGTGCGCCGCGCCGATGAAGTAGTCGGTGATCTCGGTGTCGGCCTCTTCGTCCAGGTAGTCACCGATGCCAGAGGTGTGCGTGAGTAGATGTTCGACGGTCACATCGTCCGCGATCAGCGGTAGATCCTTGCCGAGCAGGGATCGGGCGGTGCTGCTCAGCTCCAGCACGCCGTCACCCACCAGCGAGAGCACGGCCAAGGCGGTGAACCCTTTGCTGCCGCTGGCGATGCCGAATCGGGTGTCCAAGGAGTTGGGCACGCGGTAGGTGCGGTTGGCGAGCCCGTAGGCGTTCGCGAACTCGATCTGGCCTGCCCGGTCGATCCAGACCACACCGGAGAAGCCGGTCTCCTTAGCGATCTTGTCAATATCCCCCTGCGGCATTGCCGCAGGCTAACCCAGGCCCGCGCCAATGCCGAACCTGTTTTAGGGGGCGGCGCTTCGCCCACAACGCGATCACCGGCCGGTGTCACTGCGGCGCACGCCATCCTTGATACGTCGCCCAAACTTGGGCATCTGTCGTGGCCATGTATAGGCAGCCGGTACCGATGCTCCCCGGCGCTGGCGAAGGGTACTTCTGGCGGCGGCGCTGCTGCTCGGCGGCGAGCGGAAGTTCGTCTTCATGATCAAGAATGTCGGTGGCCTGGCGTGCGGGACGACGATTCTGCTGTCGTCGAACAACGGCGGCTACATCGGCAGCACGGGCGGGTTGAACCCGGGCCAGCTACCGACCTGGATGTGGAACATCGCCGACACCGAGGCAGACTCGAACCCGGTGCAGATCAGGGTGGCGGCACCGCTGCTCAGGTGGAACGGCACGCGGGCACCGTGCCGGACATGGCTTGCGGCGCCATGGACCAGAGGATCGCGGGGGGCCGCCCTCGGCGCGCAGCCGGCGCCGATCGGGTGCGGGTACGCCGAGGTGTTCGAAGCGCAGGGCCGAGTCCCCGACCGCCGCGAGGTCATCGTCGACGTGCTGCAAGACCGCGGCGGAGGTTGTCGGCGAGCTGGGCGAGCTGGGCGGCGATCCGTTCAACCGAGGCTTCGGGGAGGTCAGCGACGGTCTCCTCGGCGAGGACGATCCACAGTTGACGCAGGGTCGTCGCGAGTGTGCGCCCGTTGTCGGTGAGATCGACGACGATGGCCCGCCGGTCCTGGGGACAGGGTCGGCGTCGGACGTAGCCCGCGCGCTCCAGCTTGCCGACCATGAGGGTGATGCTGGGCGGCTCGCAGTGGATCGCCGTCGCGAGCTGGGACTGGATGCGGGGCCCGTTCTCGGCAAGATCCATCACCAAGAACTCCTGGCCCGGGTACAGCCCGAGGTCTGCCAGCAGCTCCCCCGCTCGGGCGCGGTGGCGCAGGGCGAGGGAGCGGATCCCGGAGTTGATCGCGTCCGCCTCAGCGTAGTCCATCGGGCCTCCTTCCAACCTTGACGCCAACCCGTTATCAGCATAACGTTTGGCGCATAACGTTATGCTGATAACAACCAGGTTAGCAGTCCCGAAGAACCCATAAGGAGCCATGCCATGTCCACCACCGCGCCCCACGGACACCTCACGCGGACTCGTCGCCGCCAGGCCCGTGTCGTCACCGTCATTGCCGCCGTTGTGGCCGCGGTGGCGGTCTGGGCCATCGCCGGCCCGCTGCTGGGCATCGACCTGCTCGTTCGCTCGGGCGGCAACCCACAGACCGTGGGCGTCGGGCTCGTCATCGCGGCCAGCCTGCTCGCCGGCCTGCTGGCGTGGTCCCTGCTCGCTGTCCTGGAGAGGTTCGTCACCAGAGCCCGCACCGTCTGGACCAGCACCGCGCTGATCGTCCTGGTGCTGTCGGTGGGCGGGCCCTTCACCGCAGGCGGTACCGCCTCGACCACCACCACCCTTGTGCTGATGCACCTGGCCGTCGGCGCCGTCCTCATCTCCGGGATGCCTGCCGGCTTGCTCACCCGCCACGGGGCGGCGTGAGGTTGAGCCCGGGTCCGAGGGAGGCCGTCGGCAGATCGCGCTGAATCACCGTTCGGCGGGCGACGACCATCGCCTACGGCGTAGCCGGTGCCGGGCAAGACCGATCGGAGATGGACGGAACGATGCTTCACCAGGCGAAGGCGACCATGCGATGCCGGTGGCGACCGCGGCGAGCAGGAGGCCGAGCAACGCCTGTGAACGATCCAGATGACGACCTGTACCTGTCGAGCCGACCTCGCGCACATCGGCGGATGAGCGAAACATGCTGACTCTGGAGTCGTGTCAACTTGAGCTGGGGCAAGACACCCATCGGGGAGCAGGCAAGCTGTCCGCGGTCGATGCACTTGCCATTCGCTGCGCGACACCGCACCGTCCACTTGGGAACGGTCTACTTGCCGGGGTCGTCGGTGCCTTCGTCGGCGGCGGTGCCGAGCACGGCGAAGTCTGCGCCGAGGTGGACGTCGACCCGACTGCCGTCGGCGCGGGTCACCTCGATCTCGTAGAAGCCTTCCTCGTCGCCGACCTCGGTCTCGGTGACGATGCCGGGGGTGTTCGCGAGCGCGGCGGCGCTGGCCTTGGTCAGCGAGTCGCCGGTGATGGGGGTGTCGGGGCCCTCGCCTGCGTTCGCGGCGGCGATGGCGGCGCCCGCGCCTGCCAGGATGAGGGCCAGTGCGGTACCGGCGATCCAGGTTGTCCTGCGGTTCATGGTGGTGCCCTCTCGTGCGAATCGGTCGAGCTGACCATGGCGCACCGACGCTGAGCGGACGCTGAACGCGGCTGAACCCGGATTCAGTCGGCGGCGGGCAGCACGACCTCGATCCGGGCGCCGCAGAGGCTCCCGGTGCCTGCGGTGACCGTGCCGCCGTGGGCCCGGATCACCTCGGCCACGATGGCCAGCCCGAGGCCGCTGCCGCCGCCGTCGCGCGCTCTGGCGGCGTCGAGCCGGACGAAGCGCGCGAACACGCGCTCGCGGTCGGCCTCGGGGATGCCGGGCCCGTCGTCGGCGATGTGGAGCACCACGGCCCCGTCGCGGCGGGCGAGGGCGAAGCAGACCTGGCCGCCCGCGTGGCGCGCGGCGTTGTCGCCGAGGTTGCGCAGCACCCTGGCCAGCCTGCCCGCGTCGCCGGAGACCCGCCCGGCCGACACCTCGGCGGTGCTGATCCGCAGGCCGGTCGTCTCCCGCAGCCTGCGGGCCTCGGCGAAGACGAGGTCGTCGAGGTCGACCGGGCGCGGCGCGGCCACGGCGGTCTCCTCGTCGGTGCGGGCCAGGAAAAGCAGGTCCTCCACCAGGTATTGCACGCGCAGGTCCTCGGCGAGCACGGTCTCGGCCAGCTCCGCGACGGTGGTCGTCTCGGGGTGGGCGAGCGCGACCTCGGCGTGTTGGCGGATGGCGGCCACTGGCGAGCGCAGCTCGTGCGATGCGTCGGAGACGAACCGGCGCTGCTTGGCCGCGGCCCGCTCCAGCCGGTCGAGCATCCGGTTCATGGTGGCCGCCAGCCGGGCGATCTCGTCCGGGCCGGGCGGGTCGGGCACCCGGCGGTGCAGCTCGGCGGCGGATATCTCCTCGACCTCGCGGCGGATCGCGTCGACCGGGGCCAGTGCCCGCCCGACCGCCAGCCAGGTCGTCGCGCCCACCACCGCGAGCAGGACCGGCAGCCCGACGACCAGGGCGAGGACGACGGCCTGGGTCGGGTCGGCGACGTCGTCGAGGCTGCGCGCGACCTGCACGACGAACCGCCCGCGCCCGGTCTCGGCGGCGACCGCGACGGCCAGGAACCGCTCGTCGTCACCGGGCACCCCGACCTCCGCGGACTGCCCCGGCGTCAGGCCCGCCAGGAACGCCCCGCCCTGGTTCGCAGCGACCACGGCGCCGTCGAGGCGGATCTGGACCAGCTCGCCGTCGCCGTCGGCCAGGGTCGGCATGATTCCGGCTGCCGCGACGTCAGCCGCCAGCTCGCCTGCGCGGAGCTGCGCGTCCGCGCGGACCTGGGTGGCCAGCGAGTCCCGGAGTACGGCGAGCAGGGCGATCGAGCCGCCGAGCAGCACGACCCCGACCACGACCACCGCCGCCGCCGTGGCGCGGACCCGCACGGTGGAACGCCTGCCGCCTGCCACCATCACCTCCCCATCCGATAGCCCGCGCCGCGGATGGTCTCGATGGCGCCGCGCCCGAGCTTGGTGCGCAGGTGCCCGACGTAGACCTCGACGATGTTGGGGTCGCCCTCGAAGTCGTAGTCCCACACCTGTTCCAGGATCTCCCGTTTGGACACCACCTCGCCGCGGCGGCGCAGCAGGAACTGGGCCAGGGCGAACTCGCGCGCGGTGAGCGCGATCTCCACCTCACCGCGCGACACCCGCCGCGAGGCCGGGTCGAGCCGCAGCTCGCCCGCGGTCAGCACGGTCGGGCGGGGCGGGGTGCCGCGGCGGACCAGCGCGCGCAGCCGGGCGAGCAGCACCGAGTAGGAGAACGGCTTGGTCAGGTAGTCGTCGGCGCCGGTGTCGAGCGCCTCGACCTCGTCCCACTCGCCGTCCTTGGCGGTGAGCATCAGGATCGGGGTCCACACCCCGTCGCGGCGCAGGCTCTCGCACACCTTGTAGCCGTTCATGCCGGGCAGCATGATGTCGAGCACGATCGCGTCGTAGCGGTGCTCCCGCGCCCGCCACAGCCCGTCGGGCCCGTTGTTCGCGACGTCCACCGCGAACCCCTCGGCAACCAGCCCGGTCCGCAACCCGTCGGCCAGCCGCCGCTCGTCCTCGACCACCAAGACCCGCACGGTTCGATCCTCGCCCACCAACCCTGAAACCGCGCTGAACTACCGGTGGACGCGGTCGCGGATCGCCTCGATCGTGACCTTGCCGCCCGCGATCGCGCCGTCGTCGCCCACACCGCGAGCCGGTCGACGTCGACCGCGTCCTGAAACGATGGCGCAGGTGCGGGTCGAGCAGCGCATGCGAGACATCGATCGCCGCCTGGCGGGCGGCCACGCCGTCCTTCGCCCGGACCGTCCGCGGGTTGACCTGGTGTGCCCTTCGGATATAGTTAGCAACATTGCTAGGTATTCCACTTGCGACACAGGAGGCCGAGTCATGATCACTGGCACGCACGCGATCATCTACAACAAGGACGCGCAGGCCCTGCGCGCTTTCTTCCGGGACGTGCTGGAGTTCGACTCGGTCGACACCGGCGACGGATGGCTGATCTTCGCGCTGCCGCCCGCCGAGCTCGGGGTCCACCCGACGGAGGGGCCGGGCGCGCACGAGCTGTACCTCATGTGTGACGACATCAACGCAACGGTCAAGGAACTGCAAGCCAAAGGGGTCGAGTTCGTTCGACCGGTCGAGGACGCCGGGTGGGGGCTCCTGACGGCGATGCGTGTCCCCGGCGGCGGCGAGTTGGGCATCTACGAGCCGCGGCACGCCTCGCCGGACCTGGCGAAGGCCTGACAGTCGTAGATGGCTCGCAGCCGGATCGTTCGGAACCTGAGCGAGCTCGATGTCGTGTTCGGCGCGCTCGCGCATCCGACCCGGAGGGACATCATCCTGGTGCTGCACCAGCGCGGGGAGGTCACGGCGGGCGATCTTGCGGCCAGGTTCGAGCAGAGTTGGCCCACCACGACCCGCCATCTCGCTGTCCTCGTCGACTCCGGGCTGATCATCGTTCGCAAGTCGGGACGCGAACGCCTGTACCGCGTGAACCGCGACCGCCTCGTCGGCGGGCTCGGCCTGTGGCTGCACAATGTGGAGGTCGGCGTCATCGATCATCGCCGTGGTCGCGACGGCGAGGACGAGGACGAGCGATGAACCGGCGCCGAGTTCCTGTTTCGCATGGCCAAAGCGGCCCGGAAACACTGGGCCGGGCTCACCGTCGCGACGCAGGACACCGCCGACGTCCTGGGCAGCGAACTCGGCAAAGCCGTCATCGCCGACGCCGCCACCCAGGTGCTCCTGCGGCAGGCGTCGCAAGCCATCGACGACACCCACACCTTCGACCTGTCCGCGGGGGAACGACAATTCCTGCTCTCGGCCGACCGGGGCCAGGGCCTGCTGTCGGCCGGAACCCAGAGAGTCGCCTTCCAGAGCCTGGCGTGCCGGGGCGGACGAATTCGGTTCGGTCGACTCCGACGACCAGATCGACCTCGACGCCGCCTGACGGCCACACCCTCGTTCTCCGAACGGTTTCGGCTGCTTTGGGAAGGGACTGGCCCGCGCGAGCCGCGGGAGGGCATGTCCACCAACGCCCGCAGCAAGATCTTCTTCAACGCGAGCCCGGAGGACGCGCGCGAGCTGTCCCGGCACACCGCGCCCCGCAGCGGCCCGGCTCGCCACGACCCACGGGGATCGCCGACACCGGCCCACCGCCCGCGCAACGCCGACCCACGCCGCCACGCCTGACCTGACGACCGGCGGAAATCCTTGCCGCACAACCGACTGGTGAGAGGTAGGTATTGCTGGTGTGCACTATTCCCGCGTTCCTGACGGGATCTGCTGGGTGTTCGGTCGGTTGGTCAGCCGTTGAGGTTGGTGGTGGCAGGTTCGACAGCCGTGTCGGCCGCGAGATAGTCGGTCCAGCTGGCTTGGGCGAAGTTGGCCAGGAGTGGGCTGTTCCGGGATGGAAGCCGAACAGGTCGGCGACCACGATCGGCGGCAGTTCGCTGACCGCTTCGATCATCGCGGTGTTCCGGGCGGCGAGGGTTGGCAGTCCGTGCTGCCGCAGGAGGTTCTGTACCGTCCGAGCGCTTCGCGGCTTGCCCGGCCTACCGCCCGGCAGCAGATACCGGGGTTGGGCGATGTGCTCCTCGATCAGTGCCGCCAGCTTGGGTGGCAGCAAGACCGGGTGCTTGCCGAGGGTGAGGAACCCGTCGCCGTTGTCGCGTCGGCACGGCAGACGTGCTTGTCTTGATGGAACAACAAGCCGGATTGGCGCTCGATCCGTATTGGCTGAGTGTTCAGCGGCCTACCTACCGGATTCCTGAGCCCTACGGAATGTTCCGGGACATCGAGAACGCGGACAAACCCTGACGCGCGTCATTCGGACCGAGAGACGCGATATTTGTTGGCACGGGTCGGTATCCAAATGGTGTGGATGCAGTGGGATCGGTGGTTGCGACATCTCGTAACTGGCTGGATCTTCAGCGCAGGCCCTCAGGCGGTGACCAGGAGGCCGGTCAGGTACATCGCCACCATGCCCGCGCCGATGCCGCTGAGCACCGGCGGGGTGAGACGCTGGCCCACCTGACCTCGCAGCACCGGCCAGATCTGCACCATCACCTGCACGATTGCGCCCACGCCCGCACCGAGCAGGGCCGCCGACACGGCTGGGTTGTTCACGGTGGCGCCGAGCAGCGCGCCGATCACGGTCGGGCCGCCTGCCAGCAGGCCCAAACCCGCCAGGCGCACCAAGGTCGGCGGTCGCTCGGTCAGCGGCGCGGCGATCGCGAGGCCCTCGGTGGTGTTGTGGACCGCGAACCCGACCACCAGACCGGTGCCGAGGGCGAGTTCCCCGATGGCGTACGCGGACCCGATTGCCAGGCCCTCGCCGAGGTTGTGCAGGCCGATGCCGAGGGCGATCATCAGGGCGAGCCGGAAGCCGCCCGGCGAGTCGGCAGGCGCCCGCGACCGTGCCGTTCGGTCCACTACGGACAGTCCGAGGAACGCCAGCGCGCCGCAGAGGACGACCAGCATCCGGCCGCCGAACGCGGTGCCGGTCTGGTCGGCCAGCTCGATCGCCTCCAGGCTCGCGTCGACGGCGAGGAACAGGAGCAGGCCGACGGTGAGTCCCATGAGGACCTGCACCGCGCCGCGGCTGAGTCGACGCAGCATCGGGAGGAACAGCAGCCCGAGCACCACCGGGATGATCCCGACATAGCTGCCCAGCAACGCCATCAGCGCGAACAGCTTGCCGTCCGCGGACGGGGTCGGGGCGGCGGCGGCGATCTCGTACTCGATCACCGCGCCGGTCGAGGTGAGCAGGGTGACGTGGTAGGGCTGGCCGGTCTGCCATGGGTAGGACAGCCGCAGGGTGTCACTGTCCAGTCGGCTGATCGGGCGGTCGCCGCCGGTGAAGTCCACAAAGGAATCGTTGACGAACACCTGGGCCACCGCGACCGGGTCCGGCCTGCCGTTGCGCATCGACAGTTCGATGGTGCCGGGGGTCAGCACGGTCCGTTCGACGCTCAGTTCCTCCACCGGCGGCCCGGTGCGGTCGGGCAGGGTCCGGCCGCCGATCGACGCGAGCAGGGCCAGCGCGCCCGCCACGATCATCAGCGCCGCCAAGCCCGACGCCCACGTGGGGGCCTGCGCGCGGTTCATTCGACCACCTCGAAGAAGCCCATCCAGCCGAGATCGGCGAACTCGGTCTTGTGCGCGTGGAACATGAACCGGCCCGGATACGGGAACCGCAGCTCGCAGATCCCGCGCTGGCCCTGCACCTGCGCCACGGTGTCGGTCAGCTCGCTGGGCTCCAGCCGGGTGCCGGTCGGGTAGTAGTCGAAGAAGTTGCCGTGCAGGTGGAAACTGTTGATCGGGTCGTACTCCAGCACGTTGACCAGGTAGATGCGCACCAGCTCGCCGCGGCGCACCCGGACCGGCTCGTGCATGTAGTGGAACGGGATGCCGTTGACCGCGTAGAGCTGGTTGCCCTCGCCGTCGAAGGTGGTGTTGTAGCCGTGCATCACCATGACCAGTTCGTCGCCGGGCGGCCTGCCGCCCGGCGGGTCGACGACGAACGTGCCGTACAGGCCGCGGGCGATGTGCTCGGCCAGCGGACCGACGTGACAGTGATAGAGGTGCAGCCCGAACGGTTCCGCGTCGAACTCGTAGACCGTGCTGTCGCCCGGCGCGATCACACCCGCGCCGACGCCGGGAATCCCGTCCATCTCGGCCGGGTGGATGCCGTGGAAATGCATGGTGTGCGGGTGTTCGGAGCCGTTGGTGAACCGCACGCGCAGCCGGTCGCCCGCGGTGCAGCGCAGCGTCGGGCCGGGCACCCGGCCGTTGAACGTCCAGGCGGGGAACCGGAGTCCGGGGGCGACCTCGATCTCGTGGTCGACGGCGAATATCTCCCACTCGCGCAGCACGCGCCCGTCCGGGAGCCGGGAGGTGGTGCCGTAGTCGAACTCGCGCAACACCTCGGTCGGGTCGAACCCGTTCGCCCGGTGGTCGACCTGCGTGCCCTGGCGGAAGGTGGCGCCGTTCACCCCGCCGCCGTGGCCGCCGTGGCCGCCGCTGTGACCGCTGCCGTGGTTCTGGTGCTGACCAGCCGACGCGGCCAGCGCCGCCCCGCCGAACGGGAGCGCCGCCGTCCCGGCCAGGAACGCCCGCCGCGAGGTCATGCGACGCTCCCGTGCACCAGTCTGGTGAGTGTCGGTCCGAGGCCGTGCGCGTGCTGGTCGATCCGCACCCAGAGCGGCCCGCCGAACGGGGCGCGCTCGACTACGTCGAGCAGCACCCCGGGCCGGATTCCGAGGGTGCCGAGATAGCGCAGCGCCGCGCTGTCACGGTCGCTGATCCGCTCGACCAGGAAGGTGGCGCCGGGCTCGGTGTCGGCCAGCACGGAGGTCCAGGTCTCGACGTGGCCCCGGCCGCGCGGCGGGATCGGGTCGCCGTGCGGATCGTGCGTCGGATGGCCGAGGTAGGCGTCGATCCGCTGGACCAGGGCGTCGCTGACGGCGTGTTCGAGCACCTCGGCCTCGTCGTGCACCTCGTCCCACGGCACGGCGAGCACCTCGGCGAGGAACTGCTCCAGCAGCCGGTGGCGGCGCACCACGTCCAGGGCGTGCCGCAGCCCGTGGTCGGTCAGGGTCACCTGGTGGTCCTCGGTCCGCTCGGCCAAACCGTTGGCGGACAACCGTTTACACATCGCGGTGGCCGTCGGCGGGGCGATTCCCAGATAGCCCGCCAACGCGGACGTCGTCGTCGGTTCGTTCCGAGTGGACAGTGAGAAGATCGCTTTCAGCGCGTCCTCCACCGCCTCGGTATGGCTGATCCGGCAACACGAGGTCCCGGTTCGACGAGCGGGGTGAGCGCACATGAACCACGACGTTAGTGCGGACTAATGCCCCGTTGTAGTGCCGTCTCAATCTGCGACGGCACCGATTTCGGCATGCGTCATTTTGAGACGGCGGGCGTATCCTCGCCGTGGCACCCTGGCGGGTCGCACCTCATGATCGGGTCCACTCGGATGGAGTCGTCACGTGAACGAGCCCGAGCCCGCAGCGGAGACCTACAACCCGTGGAGTGTGGTGAATCTGGTGTTTCACCACTTGGCCGACGAAGGATTGCACCCGGTGCTCGGCGGCACCGACGACCCGGGTGAACCGGCGGCCGCATTGCTGAAGGCATTCGGCATCGAGCCGATGGTCGAGGGCAATCGACAGGTATCGCTCGCGATCAAGCAGCAGTTGACCGAGATTCGGGCGGTAATGCTCGGCGAGGAATAGTCAGCCGCGGCGCGATCTGGTCGGCACCGTGATGCCGTAGTTGCGAATCTTGCGATAGATGGTGGCCCGCGACATTCCGAGATCCCGGGCGGCGGCCGCGCGGTCGCCGTTGGTGCTGATCAGGCTTTCCACGATGGCGTCCCGCTCGATCGCCTCGACCTGGCTGAGCACCCGGCCGCTGATCGCGAGGCACTCCGCGGGCAGGTCGGCGAACTCGATCACGCCGGTCCGCCGGTGCGCCACGACCTTGCGCAGCGTGCCGACCAACTGCGCCACGTTGCCGGGCCACCGGTTGCGCATCAGCGCCCGCATGGCCTCCGGCGAACAGCTCAGGTCGGCGCCGCGGGTGAGCCGCTTGAGTTGCAGCGCCACCAGTTCGGGCAGGTCGTCCATGTGGTGGCGCAGCGGCGGCACGGCGACCGAGCGCGGCAGGCAGTCGACCACGCTGCCGAGGCCGCCGGTGAGTTCGGACCGGGCGCCGCGGGTGACGACCACCCACGGCTTGGGCAGCGCGACGCCGGCCCGCGCCGTCGCCAGCAGGTCGCCGAGCCGGACCAGCACGTCCTCGGCCAGGTGATCGACGTGGCGCAGGATCAGCGTGCCAGTGCCGCCTGCCAGTTCGCCGTGCACCTCGGAGAGCCACAGGTCGGGGTCGGCGCAGTCGTCGGCGTCGAGCACCCGCAGGTGCCCCTGCGGGGCGTGGATCAGGTGGGTGGCCCTGGCCAGGGTCAGCTTGCCGACGCCGACCTCGCCCTCCAGGTCCAGCCACTCGCCCGCGCGGTTGTAGGTCTCGACCTCCTGGCGGCAGCGCAGCCACAGCGAGTTCGACCCCGCCACCCCGGGCAGGGCGTACCGGCCGACCGGCTCGACGCGGTGCGCGGGCCGGTCGGTCTCCTCCGGCGCGGTGGGCTGCACCTGGACTATCCCGCCCATGCTCGGCGACCGCATCCAGCTCGGCTTGCAGTGCACGCGCGCGGTGGCGCCGCTGGGCAGGGTGGTGGTGAAGATCCTGGTGCGGCCAGTGGCCAGCGCCTGGGTGGCCAGCCCGAGCAGGGTCTCCAGGTCGTTCGGCTCGATCAGCTCGCGGGCGCTGTCGTTCATGATCACCAGGTCGTCGCCGACCGCGAGGACCGGGCCGTGGTTGCGTCGGCACGCCGCCAGATAGTCGTTGAACAGCCCCAGTTCGCGCCTGCCTACCTGGGCCAGCATGGCAGCCTCGATCCGGCCCGCGATGCTGGCGGCCGCCGCGGCCATGGTGGGGTTGGCGTCGGTGCGCCAACAGGTGATGTCGATCAGCCCGACCAGTTCGGCCGTGGTCGGGTGGCGGATGGGCGCGCCCGCGCAGGCCAGGTCTTCGAGGTGCTCGACGTAGTGTTCGTGCCCGATCACCATCGTCGGGCCGTTGCCGTGCAGCGCGGTGCCGATGCCGTTGGTGCCCGCGAACTGCTCGGCGTAGCTGAACCCAGGGGCCAGCGACACCCGGTCCAGCTTCTGGCGCAGGGGGTCGTCGCCGGTGCGGCGGTCGAGCACCACGCCCTGGGGGTCGGTGAGGATGACGCACGCGGGCTCGTCGGCGAACTGGTCGTTGATGTCGTCGAGGATCTGCTCGGCGGTGTGGGTGAGCAGCGAGTCGTGGTCGATCCCTTGCTGGTAGGGCAGTTCCAGGTTGCAGGCGTCGACTCGCCAGTCCCTGGAGCGGACCCAGGACGCCATGATGCTGTCGCGGACCACGCCGTCCTGAACGGGTTCGGCAGTCAGGAACAGTTCGCGCGCGAACGCCAGATTGCCGCCGCGCAGCCGCCGATTGCGGCTGTCCGTGGTCTCCGTATTCGTGTCACGTCGTGATGGTTGCACGCCGATCCACACCTGCCTCCGTGGAACCCCTTTGGTCCTGGTGGCCGCAGCACTTCGACTGGTGAGTCTAACTCACCAGCATGGTCGACGGTACTGACCGCGCGGAGGGGGCGCCGTCTCAGGTTGAGACCGCACATGCGGTGTCAGCCATGTGTGATCGCTTTATCAACTCGCGCCTCTAGGACCGGTCACGGCCGCAGGCAGGGCGTCTGCGCCAATGGAGAGCGACGGTGAGGAGTAGCTATGAGTCGGCAGAGTGTGGCAAAGGCTCACCAGAAGATCCAGGAACTTGCTTGGGAGCCGCAGTACCACGAGCCGGTGAAGCACTACGGCACTGACTACACATTCCGCAAGGCCCAGAAGAAGGACCCGCTCAAGCAGGTGCTGCGGTCCTACTTCCCGATGCAGGAGGAGAAGGACCACCGGGTCTACGGAGCGTCCGACGGAGCCATTCGCGGAAACATGTTCCGTCAGGTTCAGGAGCGGTGGATGGAATGGCAGAAGCTGTTCCTCAGCATCATTCCGCTGCCCGAGATCTCGGCGGCACGGGCGATGCCGCTGCTGTTCAGGACCGTCCCGAACCCCGAGCTGCACAACGGCCAGGCGATCCAGATGATCGACGAGGTCAGGCACTCGACGATCCAGCAGAACCTCAAGCGCCTGTACATGAACAACTACATCGACCCGGCGGGCTTCAACAAGAGCCTGCGGCACTTCCACAACGACTACTGCGGAACCATCGGCAGGCAGTTCGCCGAGGGGTTCATCACCGGTGACGCCATCACCGCGGCCAGCATCTACCTGACGATCGTGGCCGAGACCGCGTTCACCAACACCCTGTTCGTGGCGATGCCCGCCGAAGCCGCCGCCAACGGCGACTACCTGCTGCCCACGGTGTTCCACTCGGTGCAGTCCGACGAGTCCCGCCACATCAGCAACGGCTACGCGACGCTGCTCATGGCGCTGTCCGACGAGGGCAACCACGAGCTGCTCGCGCGCGACCTGCGCTACGCGTACTGGAACAACCACGCGGTCGTCGACGCGGCCATCGGCACCTTCATCGAGTACGGCACCAAGGACCGCCGCAAGGACCGCGAGAGCTACGCGGAGATGTGGCGCCGCTGGATCTACGACGACTACTACCGCAGCTACCTCGTCCCGCTGGAGAAGTACGGCCTGGAGATTCCGCACGACCTGGTCGAGGAGTCCTGGAACCGGATCTGGAACAAGGGCTACATCCACGAGGTGGCCCAGTTCTTCGCCACCGGCTGGCTGGTGAACTACTGGCGGATCGACCCGATGACCGACAAGGACTTCGAGTGGTTCGAGCACAAGTACCCGGGCTGGTACTCGAAGTACGGCGAGTGGTGGGAGAACTACAACCGCCTGTCGACCCCGAACGGGCACCTGCCGATCGCGTTCGAGGACGTCAACTACCAGTACCCGCACCGCTGCTGGACCTGCATGGTGCCCTGCCTCATCCGCGGTGACATCGTCATGGATGTCGTGGACGACCAGGCGCGCACGTACTGCTCGGAGACCTGCCACTGGACGGACAAGATCGCGTTCCGCCCGGTCTACAACGGACGGCAGACGCCGAACATGGGCAAGCTCATCGGGCACCGGGAGTGGGAGACGATCTACCACAACTGGAACGTGGCCGACATCGCGAAGGACATGGGAATCGTCCGCGACGACGAGAAGACCCTGATCCCGCAACCACATCTGAACCTCGACCCGAAGAAGATGTGGACGCTGGACCACCTGCGCAAGTGCCCGCCGTTCCCGAGCCCGAACGTGCTGCTCAACGAGATGTCCCCGGCCGACCGGGAAGCGACCATGGCGCACTACCGGCGTGGTGGCCCGGGTGGCAGGCCGGCACCCGCCGCCTGACCGCCCAGGGTGGGAAGGGCGGCACTTCGCCCTTCCCACCCGCACGCCCGCTGCCGTGAGGACGTCATGACCGACAAACATCTCGTTCGGTTCGAGCCGGTCGGCATCGAGATCGAGGTCGCCGAGGACCAGACGGTTCTGCGTGCGGCGGCCGAGCAGGGAATCATGCTCATGCACGGCTGCAAGGAAGGCCAGTGCGCCGCCTGCAAGTCCTTCCTGCTCGAAGGCGAAGACGTCGAACACGACCGCTACTCCACGTTCGCGCTGCCCGACTACGAGAAGGACGAGGGCTACACCCTGCTGTGTCGGGCGCATGTCTACGAGGACGTCGTGATCGAGCTCCTCAACTACGACGAGGAGATGATCCGGTCCGGGCTGCCGATCCAGCAGGCGGTGGCCGAGGTGGTGGCCAACGACTCGGTGACCCACGACATGCGGCACTTGGTGATCAAGCTGCTGGAACCCAGGGAGATCAAGTTCTTTCCCGGCCAGTACCTCGATTTCGCGGTGCCCGGGACCGAGGCCACCAGGTCGTTCTCCATGGCGAACACCTCCTGCAAGGACGACGGCAAGCTCGAATTCGTCATCAAGGTGTACCCCGACGGGCTGTTCTCCCAGTTCCTCGCCGCGGAGTTGAAGGTGGGGGACCGGCTCGACGTCACCGGGCCGTTCGGCGTGTTCACCCTGCGGGAGGGCCACGACGCCGACCTGGTCTTCGTCGGCGGCGGGGCGGGACTCGCGCCCATCCTGTCGCTGCTGCGCACCATCAGCGAGCGCGGGATCACCCGCAACGCCACGTTCTTCTACGGCGCGCGCCGGCGCCGGGACCTGTGTTTCGAGGCGGAACTGAAGGAACTGGAGGCGTCGATACCGGGGTTCCGGTACATCCCCGCGCTGTCCGAACCGACGGCGGAATGCGAGTGGGACGGCGAAGTCGGGCTGATCACCGACGTGGTGAAACGCGTCAAGGCCGACCTCACCGGATGTGACGCCTACGTCTGCGGCCCGCCACCCATGGTGGAGGCGGCCATGGCCATGTTGACCGGGGCAGGCGTGGCGGAGACGCGCATCTACTACGACAAGTTCACCACAACCGGCGATTCGGACGGCTGAGCCGAACGAGTCGTGTCGAGCACGGATTGGCGAGGTACGGATCGATGACGACCACACAGGAACGCAGCGTTCCCAAGCCGGTGTTCACCGACGCGGAGGCCGGTGCCAAGGAGTTTCCCGACTCCACCGCCCGCCGGTACAACTACTACACACCAACCAAGCGCAAGCAGTCGCACTACGAGGACGTGACCATCGAGGTCCAGCCCGACCCGCGGCACTACCTGAGCCAGGGCTGGCTCTACGGCTTCGCCGACGGCACCGGCGGGTACCCGCTGGAGTGGACCGCGCTCAAGGCGTGGGGCACCGACCGGCCGCTGCCCGAGCGCGGCATCGCCTCGGGCGGCACCGGCCATGAGTGGCCCGCGCTCGGCTGGCACGAGTTCCGCGACCCCAACGAGGAGTGGGAACTCACCCTCTACCGGTACAACGCCAACATCATTCGGCAGCTCACCCAGAACATCGAGGCGGCCAAGCAGTCCAAGGCGTTCGAGCAGTGGAGCGCCAACTGGATCCGGTTCGTGGAGAGCCACGTCGGTGCCTGGATGCACCCGGAGCACGGACTCGGGCTCTATGTGTTCGCCAACGCCAACCGGCGGGCACCGACCAACATGCACAACAACGCCATCGCCGTGAACAGCATGCACAGGATCCGGTCCGCACAGGATCTCGCGCTCTACAACCTGACTCTCACCGAAGAGGTTCCCGGGTTCGACGGCACCGCGCACCTGGAGGCGTGGAACAACGACAAGTGCTGGCAGGGCGTGCGCCGGGTTACCGAGGGCCTGACGGGCATCGACGACTGGTGCGAGGCGATCTTCGCGACCAACGTGGTGTTCGAGCCGCTGGTCGGCGAGCTGTTCCGTAGCCACCTGGTGCAGCAGGCCGCGCCCGGCAATGGCGACTTCGTCACCCCGACCGTTGTCGGCGCGTCCGAGTACGACTTCGCCCAGCGCGACCTGCGCTACACCAAGGCGATGTTCGAGCTGCTGACCAACGACAAGGAATTCGCGGGCCACAACAAGTCCGTGATCGGCGGGTGGCTGGCGAACTGGGTCCCGCAGTGCCTGGACGCCGCGCGCACGCTGCAGCCGCTGTGGTCTCAGCCCGATGTGAAGCCCCAGCGGTTCGAGGACGGGCTGGACCGGGTGAAGAACCGGTTCAGTGAACTGCTGACCTCGCTGAGTCTCGACGTTCCGAAGGAGTTGGCACAGTGACCTCCAAGATGGCCGATAGCCCGTTCAAAGCCAATGCGACCTCGTCCAACATGTGCGGCGTGACGCTGATGAACAACCAGATCGGCGCCCAGGTCGCCGAGGTCATGCGGGGCAAGGAAGGCGTCACCGTCACCCCGCTGCCATCGATGATCCGGGTCGACGCGATCAACCGGATGGACTTCGACTACGACGAGATCTCCGAGGCACTGGGCGAGGAACCGGGATTCTTCGACGCCGCGGAGTTCGAGGAGTCCATGTCGACGCACTACGGCCGCATGGTGCACGAGGACGACCGGACGATCATGTTCGCCAACCCCGAGGACGCGGCGGAGTACATCGGGTTCGACCTGCCTGCGGCCGTCTCCCGCTAGTAGTCCCACCCGCAATCCGAACTGGCGTGAGGAAACGCATATGTACGAGAAGGACGGCGAGAAGTACTTCGTGGTCGACGGGCACACCCACTTCTGGGATGCCAGCCCGGCCAACTGGGTTCCCGGTCAGGAGCAGTACGCCAAGGGCTGGATCGAGTGTTTCCACGCCTACCAGGGCCTCGGCCCGCCGGAGACGCACTGGTCGATCGAGGACTTCCAGAAGTACTCCGAAGAACGGATGATGAAGGACCTGTTCGAGGACGGTCACGTCGACGTCGCGATCTTCCAGCCGACGAACCTCAAGCAGTGGTACACCGAGGGGTTCAACACCACCGAGAAGAACGCCGCCCTGGCGGCGAAGCACCCGGGCCGGTTCGTGGTCAACACGAGCTGGGACCCGCGGGCGGGCGACGACGGGTTGCGTGAGCTGGAAGAGGCGGTGGAGCGCTACGGCTGCAAGGGAGCCAAGCTCTACACCGCCGAGTGGCGTGGCGAGTCCCGGGGCTGGAACCTCAAGACCCCCGAGGCCGCGCGGTACCTGGAGAAGTGCCAGGAACTGGGCGTGCGCAACATCCACGTGCACAAGGGCCCGACGATCTGGCCCTTGGACAAGGATGCCTTCGATGTGTCCGATGTGGACTTCGCGGCGACGAACTTCCCCGAGCTGAACTTCATCGTCGAGCACGTCGGGCTGCCCCGCATCGAGGACTTCTGCTTCATGGCCACCCAGGAGCCCAACGTCTACGCGGGTCTGGCGGTCGTGGTCGGCGGCCTCATGCACGCCCGGCCGCGGTTCTTCGCCAAGGTCATGGGCGAGCTGATGTTCTGGCTCGGCGAGGACAAGCTGATCTTCGGTGCGGACTACGCGATCTGGGAGCCGCGCTGGCAGGTCGAGGGCTTCGTCGACTGGAACATGCCGACCGGTGAGGAGTTCTCCGACTACGGGCAACTGTCCCTCACGGCCAAGAAGAAGATCCTCGGCCTGAACGCGGCCCGGCTCTACGACCTGGAGGTGCCCGAGGGCCTCGGCCTGGCCGCCGACCCGGAGGACAGCGCCACGCTCACCGAGACTGTCACCGTATGACGGTCTCGACCCCGCATGGCGATCTCGTCGACGCCGACCGGACCGCGGCCCTTGAGGTCGCGGTCTGGTCGGCGCTCGGCCATGTTCGGGATCCAGAGCTGGACGAGTCGGTCACCGAGCTCGGGTTCGTCGGCGCCTGCGAGGTGTCCGACGCAGGCGAGGTGTCTGTCCAATTGCGACTGCCGACTTACTTCTGCGCGCCGAACTTCGCCTTCCTGATGGTCGCCGACGCGCACGACGTGCTTGTCGCCGTGCCGGGGGTGCGGCACGTGGAGATCGAGTTGCTGGACCACTTCGCCTCGGACACGATCAACAGTGGCGTGGCGGCCCGGTCGGGATTCGTGGAGTCCTTCCAGGGCGAGGCGCAGAGCGAGTTGGACGGGCTGCGCGCGGACTTCGTGCGCAAGGCCGTGCTGGCGGGCACCGACCGGGTGTGCCGCCCGCTGCTGGCGGCGGGACGCACCGTGGCCGAGTTGGCCGAGATGACCGTCGGCGACGTCCCACCGTCGCCGGATCTGGAGCGGTTGTTGGCGCGCAGGACCGAACTGGGCCTGCCAGCCGGGCCGGACGCCGCGGTGCTGATCGACCCGGTGACCGGTGCGGCCGTCGGCGTCGAAGGGCTGCCGCTGCACCTGCGGCGCGCCCGGGTCACCAGAGTGAGTGTGGAAGCCAATGCCGGGGTCTGCCGGGGGCTGCTGCGGGAGCGGTACCCGGTGGTGGGCCCGGAAGTCGTGCGATCACAGGAGACATGATGAGAGCGGTCCGTCTGCACAGCTACCACACCCAACCCGTGATCGAGCAGGTGCCGGAGCCGACCATCTCCGGGCCGCTGGACGTGATCGTCAAGATCGGTGGCGCGGGCGTGTGCCGCACCGATCTGCACATCATCGAAGAGCAGTGGGCGGACAAGAGCGGCGTCGTGCTGCCGTACACGATCGGGCACGAGAACGCGGGCTGGGTGGCCGAGATCGGCGCCGCGGTGACCAACGTCGCGGTCGGCGACACGGTGATCTTGCACCCCACCCCGACCTGCGGCCTGTGTCAGGCCTGCCGTGCGGGGCAGGACATGCACTGCACCGACAACGCGTTCCCCGGCATCGACAGCGACGGCGGCATGGCCGAGTTCCTGCGCACGTCGGCCCGCGCGTGCGTGAAGCTCGAATCGACGACCCGCCCGGAGGACGTGGCGGCGTTGGCGGACGCGGGGATCACCGCCTACCACGCGGTCCGCAAGGCCGTACCGCTGCTGTACCCCGGTACGGTATGCGTGGTGATCGGCGCGGGCGGCCTCGGCCACATCGGCATCCAGTGCCTCGACGCGCTCACCGCCACCACGATCGTCGTGGTGGACCGCAACCCGGACGCGCTCAAGCTCGCCGAGCAGCTCGGTGCCCACCACACCGTGGTCGCCGACGGCAGCCATGTCGACGCGGTGCTGGAAATGACCGGCGGCGTGGGCGCCGAGGTGGTGCTCGACTTCGTGGCCGAGCAGGGCGCGCAGCAGGAGGGGTTCGCGATGACCCGGCGCAACGGCAGCTACGCGGTGATCGGCTACGGCAGCAACCTCGACATCCCGACGATCGACATCATCTCCACCGAGCGCAACATCATCGGCAACCTGGTCGGCACGTACAACGACCTGGCCGAGCTGATGGTGCTCGCGCAGGCGGGCAAGGTCACCCTGCACACCAGGACCTACCCGCTTGACGGCGCGCTCGACGCGCTCGCCGACCTCGACGCCGGCCGGGTTCGCGGCCGCGCCATCCTCGTCCCCTGATTCCCTTCCACACCAAGGAGAAAAGCCATGGCCAAGGAACTGCGGTTCGACTCCGAAGCGCGTGATCTGCTGCGAGCGGGCGTGGACAAGCTGGCGGACGCGGTCAAGTCGACCCTCGGACCCAAGGGCCGCAACGTGATCATCGAGAAGATCACCGGGACGCCGGTGGTCACCAACGACGGCGTGACGATCGCCAAGGAGATCTACCTGAGCGACCAGTTCGAGAACATGGGCGCCCAGTTGGTCAAGGAAGCCGCGATCAAGACCAACGACATGGTCGGCGACGGCACCACCACGGCGACGGTGATCGCGCAGGCCATCGTGCGCGAGGGGATGAAGGCGATCGGCGGCGGGGGCAACCCGGTGCTGGTCAAGCGCGGCATCGACCTGGCGGTCGGCAGGCTGGTCGAGCACCTGCACAAGGTCGCGCACCCGGTGGCCACCGAACTGGACTACCAGCGCGTCGCGGCGATCTCGGCCAACGACGACGACGCGGTCGGCGCCGTCATCGCCCGCGCGCTGTTCACCGTGGGGGACAGCGGAATCGTCACGGTCGAGGAGACCTCGGACAACGGCATCCGGGTGGACTTCGTCGAGGGCTTCGAGTTCGACAACGGCTACCTCTCGCCCTACCTGGTGACCAACCCGGCCCGGCTCGAAGCCACCCTGGACAATCCCTACATTCTCCTGTGCAGCGACCGGATCTCCCAGGTGCAGTCGCTGCTTCCGTTGCTGGACAAGATAATGCGCGCGCCCCGGCCGCTGCTGGTGATCGCCGAGACGATCGAGGGCACCGCGCTGTCCATGCTGGTGCACAACCACGTCAGCGGCGTTTTCACCGCGTGCGCGGTGAAGGCGCCCGGCTTCGGCGACCGCAGGCTGCGCAAGCTGGAGGATCTCGCCGCGGTCACCGGCGGCGCGGTGCTCAGCAAGCACTCGGGATTCACCCTGGAGACCATGACGCTGGACCACCTCGGCCGGGCGGACCAGGTGTTGATCACCGAGAACAACACCACGATCGTCGGCGGCGGCGGATCGGCCGACGCCGTCGAGTTCCGGGTCGCCCAGTTGCGGGCCGAGCTGGAGCGGGCGTCGTTCGGGGTGGACGAAGATGTGCTCAGCGAACGGATCGGTGCGCTCAGCGGCAAAGTCGCGGTGATCAGGGTCGGCGCGCCGACACCCGCCGAGCTCAAGGAAACCCAGCACCGGGTGGAAGACGCGCTGTCGGCCACCCGGGCCGCGATGGCCGAGGGCATCGTGGCGGGCGGCGGCGCCGCGCTGCTGCACTCCGAGCAGGCGCTCGACGACCTCGACGTGACCGGCGACTACGCCATCGGTGTGGAGATCGTGCGGCGCTCGCTCACCGAGCCCGCGTTCCTCATCGCCAGCAACGCCGGGTACGCGGGCCAGGAGGTCGTCGCCAAGACCACCGAACTCGGTCTGGACGAAGGGTTCGACGCGCTGGAAGGCCGCTACGGCGACCTGGTCGAGATGGGCATCATCGACCCGCTGCGGGTGGTGCGCAGCGCGTTGCAGAACGGCGCGTCGGTGGCTGGTCTGCTGCTCACGACGAACTCGCTGATCGCCGAGGCGCAGACCCCGTGGGGCGGCAGCGCTGCCCTGATGACCGAGTACGGCGAGCTGGACGAGGGCCTGCGCCAGCCGTCGCCGGACGCCAGCACACCGCAGTCGCTCGGGCTCGGCCCGTCGGTCGGATGAGTGCCCACACCCGGTGTCTGTCCGACTCGCTCGACGGACTCGCCGCCCTCGGCTGGTGCATCGACACCACGCCGCGGGCGGCGCCCGTCCGCGAAGGGAGGAGAACCCCCCACCCACGTGTGGGCCCGGTCGTGTCGCGGCGCCCGGGTTCACCCAGTCTCGGCGATGATCGCGTGACGGAGGCCGCACATGGTGGATGACCTGCTGCTGCGCGCGGCGGCGTTCGGCGGGTTCGGGATGGTCGCGATGACCGTCTATCTGGTGGCGGTGCGGTTCGTGGACTGGGAGCTGATCCCACGCTCCGCGCTGCGTCGGGCTCGGTGGTGGCAGCGGCACGCGCACACCGTGCTCTGGGCGAGTCTGGTGGTCACCGCGGTGACGCTGTCCACTGTGGTCATTCGGACGGTTGTCTAGCGGCCGTCCGGCCAGGAGGGGTCGGTGGTCAGCACGGTGAGCCGCTGGGTCGCGCGGGTCAGCGCCACGTACAGGGTCCGCGGGCCCGTGGTCGACTCCGCCACCAGCTCCCCGGGCGCCACGAGCACGACCGCGTCGTACTCCAAACCCTTGGACTCCAAGCCGTCCACCACCCGTAGGCGTTCTTCGCCCAAGGCCAGCACGGCTTCGCGCATGGCGTCCACCCGGCCGGAGCCGGTGATCACCCCGACCGTGCCGTCGACCACCTCCAGCAGCTCCCGCGCCGCCGCGACCGCGCCCGGGGTCAGCTCGGCCGCCGAACACACCCGCACCGAGGGTTCGATTCCCGTGCTGCGCACGGCATGCGGCAACTGGTCGGCGGTGGCCACGTCGGTGACGACGCGGCCGGCGAGCCGGAATATCTCCGCCGAGTTCCGGTAGTTCGTGCGCAGCGCGAATCGCCGCCGCGGCGCGCTCGGCCCGCCGAACGCCGCGTCCTGGGCCTGGCGGGCCTCGGCCGGGTCCGGCCAGGAACTCTGCACCGGGTCGCCCACGACGGTCCAGCTCGCGTACTTCCCGCGCCTGCCGACCATCCGCCACTGCATCGGCGAGAGATCCTGCGCCTCGTCCACCACGATGTGCGAGTACTCGTCGTAGTCGTCGGGGCGGTGATAGCCGGGGCCGCTCTGCCGCTCCGACCACGTGCGCAGCTCCGCGGCGGAGGTGTCCACCCGGCGCCTGCGCCGCTTCGGCGGCTTGCCCAGCAGCACCCGCAGTTCGTCCAGCAGGGCGACGTCGGCCGTGGTCGGGCCCGCCGCCGGGTCGGCCCAGGAGTCGGCCACCAGGTCCACTTCGGACCGGGTGAGCACCCGGCCCGCGGCCCGCGCGAGCCGCCTGCGGTCCGACAGGGACAGCAGGATCTCCGCCGGAGTGACGATTCGCCACCACACCACGACGAACCGGTGGAAGTCGATTCGCTCGCCCAGGTCGGTGATCAGCTCGGCCCGGTTGACCGGGAAGTCTTCATAGGAATCCGCCTTGCGCCACAACGCTTCCAGCAGTGCCTCCGCGGCGTCCACTCTGGACTGATTCGGCGGACGCCGTCCATTGTGGACCTTGGTGCGCACCGCGTCCAGCTCGCGCGCGTCGAGCTTGAGCACCTCGCCCCGGTAGACGATGCGCAGCTCGGTCGGCGCGTCCGGCGGCGCGTCGCGCATCGCCTTCTTCAGCACCCGGCGCATCCGCAGCGACCCCTTGACCGCGGCGATCGGCGCCGGGTCGACCCGGGTCGCCTTGACCCCGTCGAGCAGGTCGCTGAGCGCGCGCAGCTCCACGTTGTCCTCGCCCATCGACGGCAGCACGCGCGAGATATACGAGGTGAACGCCGCGGACGGGCCAACCACCAGCACGCCCGAGCCGCCCATCCGGCGGCGGTCGCGGTAGAGCAGGTACGCCACCCGGTGCAGCGCCACCGCCGTCTTGCCGGTGCCCGGCCCGCCGGTGATCTCGGTGACCCCGCGCCACGGCGCGCGGATCGCCTCGTCCTGCTCGCGCTGGATGGTGGCCACGATGTCGCGCATGTTCGACCCGCGCGCCCGGGTCAGGCTCGCCATCAGCGCCCCCTCGCCGACCACGGCCAAGCCGTCGAGCTCGTGCTCGGGCATCAGCAGGTCGTCATCGATGTCGACCACGCTCTGCCCGGTCGAGCGGATCACCCGGCGGCGCACCACGTCCATCGGCTGCTCGGCAGTCGCCTGGTAGAACGGCCCCGCCGCGGGCGCGCGCCAGTCGGTGACCAGGTTGTCGAAGTTCTCGTCGCGCACCCCGAGCCGCCCGACGTACATCGTCTCGCCGTCGGTGCTGTCGAGCCTGCCGAACACCAGGCCCTCGTGCTCGGCGTCGAGCGTGCGCAGGATCTGGTTGGCGTGGCGGACCATCACGTCCCGGTCGAACAGCATCGCGGCCTGCTCGAAGACGGCCTCGTTGCGCGCGCCGTGCGCGAGCTCGTCGCCGCGGGTGCGCATCGCCTCGGCCTCGACGCGCATCTCGGCGACCCGCGCGTAGACGACGTCTACGTGACGCTGCTCGACCGCGATCTCGGCCTCTCTCACAGAGGTCTCCGACACGCAGCGCTCCCACGGTTGTTCGGACGGGAGAGCGAGATTACGCGCTTTGGCTCCGGCCCGAATCGTCCGCGTGGCCGATGTGCGCCGGCTCACCCCGGTTGGGTGACGTTCCACGGCGGTCGGGCACCATGGGCCGGTGACGAGGATAGTCGCGGGCGCCGCCGGTGGCAGGCGGCTGGCCGTGCCCCCGAAGGGCACCCGGCCCACCGCGGACCGGGTGCGGGAGGCGCTGTTCAGCGCCCTGGAATCCGCTGTGGACCTCGACGGCGCCCGGGTGCTCGACCTCTACGCCGGGTCCGGCGCGCTCGGCCTGGAGGCGCTGTCGCGGGGCGCCGTGGTGGCCACGCTGGTGGAGTCCGACCGGGCCGCGGTCGCCGTGCTGCGCGACAACGCCGCTGCCGTCGGGCTGCCCGGGGCGGACATCCGGCCGGGCCGGGTCGCGCAGGTGCTCGCCGCCGCGCCGGAGGCCGCCTACGACCTCGTGTTCGCCGACCCGCCGTACGCGGTGCCCGGTCCCGAGTTGGCCGCCGTGCTCGCCGCGCTCGTCGGCAACGGCTGGACCGCGCCGGGCTCGACCGTGATCGTGGAGCGCGCCCGCCGCTCCGGCGAGCCCGACTGGCCTGCCGCCCTCGCCCCGGGCCGCACCCGGCGCTACGGCGACACCGAACTGCACTGGGCCACACACGTCACCGCGCCGCCGTGACGCCCGGATTCGGCTGCTACGGTCCGGGCCCATGACGCGCGCTGTGTGTCCCGGCTCGTACGACCCGCCCACCAACGGCCACCTCGACATCATCGCGCGCGCCGCGAGCCTGTTCGACGAAGTGGTCGTCGCGGTCATGATCAACAAGAACAAGCGCGGGCTGTTCACCGTCGAGGAACGCATGGAGATGCTGGCCGAGCTGGCCGCCGACCTCCCGAACGTGCGCGTCGACTCCTGGTACGGCCTGCTGGTCGACTACTGCGCCCAACACGACGTCCAGGCCATCGTCAAGGGCCTGCGCGCGGTCAGCGACTTCGACTACGAGCTGCAGATGGCGCAGATGAACCAGGGCCTGACCGGCGTGGAGACCATGTTCATGCCGACCTCGCCCGCGAACAGCTTCCTGTCCAGCTCGCTGGTCAAGGAGGTCGCCACCTTCGGCGGCGAGGTCTCCCACCTGCTCCCCCCGAACGTGCACCAGCGCCTGGTCAAGCGGCTCGCCGAGAACGCCTGACGGCCACCTCGCGCGGAGGTGGCCGTCTGGAGGCTCAGCGCGACGGGCGCAGGAACCGCGGCGGGGTGAACCGGACGAACGCGGGCGGCATGGCCTGCTCGTGGAACGTCAGCAGGTCGAGCACCAGGTGGAACCGCCCGTCGAACGCGCCCGCCGCGGCGTTCAGCTGGTCGGGGCTCGTGTCGGGCCACCGGCCGCTGTCGATCCGGGCGAACAGGGTCCGCAGCGCGACGATCTCGTCGGCCGCGCTGAACGCGCAGTGGCTGCCGCGGTCGACGTAGAGCTGCCGCAGCCGGTTCGGGTCACCCGCGCGGCGGACCTGCTCGGCGTACCAACGCTCCTGGTCGACCATCGCGCCGCCGTCACCCGTGTCGTGCAGCGTGACCACGGGCGCCGGGGTCGTCCCGCGCGGGACGGCGTGGCGGTACATGTAGGCCAGGGCGGCCGGGTCGGCGCTGATTCGCGGCGCCGCCGCCAGCAGGCCGAGGTCGGCGCTCGGGTCGGCGCCCGCCGCCCGGTACGCCTGCTCGACCAGCTCACGCTGACTCGATCGGGCGAGCTGGCGGCCGTAGTCGACGCCCGTGTTCCAGGACGGGTTGCCGCCCGCGCGCCGCTCCAGGTCCACCCGCCCGGTCGGGCCGAGCCCGCCGACGTAGGCCCCGTGCGTCCACGCCGCCTGCTGGCCGATCCGCTCGACCAGATCGGTCGGCCGGGGCGCGTGCGCCGACGCCCAGTCCGGGATGTTGCCGAACGCGCCCGCCAGCGCCAGCCGGGCCCGGCCCAGCGGTGTGGTCAGCGCCCGCTCGACAGCGTGTTGCAATGCCCGGCCGCTGGCCGCCGGGTCAGTCGCGCGGACCAGGTCGACGCCCTGGTCGGGGGCGAGCAGCGCGCGGACCGTGAACGCGACGTCCAGCGCGGTGTTCCACGACCCGTTCAGGTCGAGGTCGCCGCACTGGGCCAGCACCCCGGCGAACCGGCGCGGATTCCGTTCGGCCAGCAGCACCGAGATCCCGCCGCCCATCGACATCCCGCTGGCGACCGTCCGGCGCGGGCGCCCGACCCGCGCGGCGAACCAGTCCAGCAGCGCGACCTGGTCGTGCAGCGCCTGCTCGACCGCGAAGCCCGTACGGCCGCGGTAGTCCGACCCGGCCAGCGCGTACCCGTGGTCGAGCAGCCACTCCTCGGTCTCCGGCCGGGTCGCGAGCCAGATCCCGGGCGGCACCTCGGGGGTGTAGTAGCCGTGGCTGTAGAGCACCAGGGTGCCGTTCCAGCGCCGCGGCACCTCGACCCGGAAGTCCGCGCCCTCGATCGTGCCCGTGTAACTGCGCCGCTCGTCCTCCTCGGCGGCCGCCTGGCCGCCCAGGCTGACGAGAAGTCCGACGAGGAGTCCGACGAGGAGTCCGATGAGGACTCCCCTCTTCCGCTGAGCCATGGTCCTGTCCTTCCGCCGGTGGATCGGTTCGCCGGTACGTCGGAGCGGACGAGACCGGCTGGACATCCCCGCGGCGGAAACTTTCTGGGGCAGAATTCGCGGACCGGTGTCCATCCCGGGCGGGCCGCTCCGACGTCACCGGCGGAAGATGCCCACGGCGGGCATCGCGAACCGTGAGGGAGTCAGCGATGAGGTACATGATGTTGGCCTACACCAACCGCGAGGCGTGGGACGCCGCGAACGCCGAGTGGAGCGCCACCCAGCAGATGCCCGCCGACGTCCAGGCGGCGTGCGACTTCTTCGAGAACCTGGTGAAAGAGCTCGGCGAGTCCGGCGAGTTCGTCAGCACCGAGGGCCTGGCCGACCCGGCGCACGCCAAGACCGTCCGCAAGGCCGACGGCGGTCCGGTCGCCTCGGACGGGCCGTTCGCGGAGTCCAAGGAGGTCCTGGTCAGCTTCGCGATCGTGGACTGCGAGAGCTACGACCGGGCCGTGGAGATCGCCGCCCGGATCGTCGACTTCACCGGCGACACGGTCGAGCTGCGCCCGATCATGGACGAGGCGGGCGTGCTGGAGGCGTGACCGAGCCACCGGTCGCCGAGGACCTGCTGCGCGAGCTGGCGCCGCAGGTTCTCGGCGCGCTCGTGCGCCGCTACGGGCACTTCGACACCGCCGAGGACGCCGTCCAGGAGGCGCTGCTCGCGGCAACTCGGCAGTGGCCGGAGGAGGGGCGGCCGGACAACCCGCGGGCGTGGCTGATCCGGGTCGCGGCCCGCCGGATGATCGACCTGCTGCGCGCCGAGCAGTCCCGCCGCGACCGTGAGGACGCCGAGCTGACCCGGGTCCCGCGCGACCGGTTCATGGCGCCCGCCGCCGACTCCGCGCGCGGGCCGGACCAGGACGACACGCTGATCCTGCTGTTCCTCTGCTGCCACCCCGCGCTCACCCCGGGCGCGCAGATCCCGCTCACCCTGCGCGCGGTCGGCGGCCTGAGCACCGACGAGATCGCCCGCGCCCTGCTGGTGCCCGAGGCGACCATGGCCAAGCGCGTCACCCGAGCCAAACAGCGGATCAAGGACTCCGGCGTCGGGTTCAGGATGCCGCCGGAGCCCGAACGGGCGCAGCGGCTCGGCACCGTTCTGCACGTGCTCTACCTGATCTTCAACGAGGGCTACACCAGCATCTCCGGCCCGCTGGAGCGGCGCGGGCTGGCCGCCGAGGCGATCCGGCTCACCCGCCAGGTGCACGGGTTGCTCCCGGACGACACCGAGGTCGCCGGCCTGCTCGCGCTCATGCTGCTCACCGACGCGCGGCGCCCGGCGCGCACCGGGCCCGACGGCGCGCTGATCCCGCTGAGCGAGCAGGACCGCACCCGCTGGGACCGCGCGGCCATCGCCGAGGGCGTCGCGCTGGTCACCGCCGCGCTGGCCGCCACGCACCGGTTCGGCCCGTACCAGCTCCAGGCGGCGATCGCGGCCGTGCACGACGAGGCCGGCACCGCCGAGGCCACCGACTGGCCGCAGATCCTCGCGCTCTACGAGCTGCTGCTGCGCATCTCGGACAACCCGATGGTCACGCTCAACCACGCCGTCGCCGCCGCCATGGTGCACGGGCCGCGCGTCGGGCTCGACCTGCTCGCGCCGCTGGACGCCGACAGCCGGATGACCGCGAACCACCGCTTCGACGCCGTCCGCGCGCACCTGCTGGAGCTGGCGGGCGAGCACGCCGCCGCCCGCGCCCACTACCTGCGGGCGGCCCGCCGCACGACCAGCACCCCCGAGCGCGACTACCTCGACGCCAAGGCCGCCGCGATCAGAGCGTGAGCTTCATCCCGACGTGGCTCGCGACGAAGCCGAGCTTCTCGTAGAAGCGGTGCGCGTCGGCGCGCGTGGCGTCGGTGGTGAGCTGGACCAGCGCGGCGCCCACGGCCCGCGCCTCCTCGATCGCCCACTCGAACAACTCCTGGCCCAGGCCGCCGCCGCGCTGGTCGGCGCGGACCCGCACGCCCTCGATGGTCGCGCGGGTGGCGCCCAGCCGGGACAGGCCGTGGGTGATGGTCAACTGGAGGGTGCCCACCACCTCGCCGTCGGCCTCGGCGACGATCAGCAACTGGTTGGGGTCCTCGTCGATGGCGGCGAACGCCTCGGCGTAGCGCGGGTCGCCGGGACTCTCGCGGGCGGCGCCGAGCGGGTCGTCGGCAAGCATGGCCACGATGGCGGGAACATCGTCGAGCTGCGCGGGACGGATCTTCACGGGGCGACAGCCTGCCACAGCGGGTCAACCGACACGCCCGCCGCACGTCCACCCCCGCGCCCCGGCGAACAGGCAGAATCGACTGGGGGAGTCCGGGGAGCCTGGCGACAGGTGCGAGGAGGAGCTGTGTACAAGGTCTTCGAGGCCATCGACGAACTGGTCACGATCGTGGAGGAGGCCCGGGGGCTGCCGATGACCTCCGGCTGCGTCGTGCCGCGCGGCGACGTCCTCGAACTGCTCGACGAGATCCGCGACGCGCTGCCCACCGAGGTCGACGACGCCCAAGACGTGCTCGACCGCAAGGACGAGATCGTCGGCGGCGCCGAGCACCAGGCCGAGCAGACCGTGAGCAAGGCGAACCTGGAGGCCGGGACCACCCTGGCCGAGGCCCGCGCGCAGGCCGAGCGGCTGGTCGCCGAGGCGTCCGCACACGCCGACCGGCTCGTCGCCGAGGCCCAGCACGAGGCCGACCGCGCCGTCGCCGCCGGGCGCGCCGAGTACGAGAGCCTGGTCGGGCGCTCCCAGTCCGAGGCCGACCGGATGATCCAGGCAGGCCGCGAGTCCTACGAGCGCTCCGTCGAGGAGGGCCGCTTCGAGCAGGGCAGGCTGGTCTCGCAGACGGAGGTCGCGCAGGCCGCGCACGCCGAGTCGGCCCGGCTGCTCGACGCCGCCGCCGAGGAGGCCGCCCGCAAGCGCGGCGAGTGCGACGAGTACGTCGACGGCAAGCTCGCCGAGATCGAGGATCTGCTCACCCACACCCTGCGCACGGTCGGCAAGGGCCGCGTGCACCTGCGCGGCGCGCTCACCGGGGTGCCCGCGGGCGCCGTGCCGTTCGACTACCACGGCTGATTTTTCCGCACCCCGGCGCGTCGCGTACGCTGTTCTCGCCTGCCGCGCAGATCGCGCTGCGCCGAATCCGCCCGAAGGTTGACCTGAGTCCACCATGTCCGACAACCGCAAGAGCCCGGCGCGCCCGGTACTGAGCAGTCCCTGGGTCATCGACACCAGGGAGCTCGGACGGCGGCCCGGGTCCAGCCGCCCGCTGCGCCGCGCGGCCCAGACGACCTACCCGCTCGGGATCGACGGCGTCATCGCCGTGCCCGTGGGCGCCGACGTCGAGCTGGACCTGCTGCTGGAGTCCGTGGTCGAGGGCGTGCTCGTCACCGGTACCGCGGCCGGTCCGTTGGCGGGGGAGTGCTCCCGCTGCCTCGACCCGATCGCCGACGAGACCGAGGTCGACATCACCGAGCTGTTCGCCTACCCGGACAGCGCCACCGACACGACCACCGACGACGACGAGGTCGGCAGGCTCGTCGACGACCTGATCGACTTGGAGCCGGTGGTCCGCGACGCGGTCGTGCTGGCCCTGCCGCACGTGCCGCTGTGCGCGCCCGACTGCGCGGGCCTGTGCGCGGACTGCGGCGGCAAGTGGGCCGATCTCGGTCCGAATCACCGGCATGAGACCATTGACCCTCGGTGGGCCGCGCTGCAAGAGCGGTTCCAACAGGATCGCGGTTTGTAGTCACGTAGTAGCTTTCGATCCTGCTCAACAGCTCGTCAAGAGGAGATCTAGTCGTGGCCGTCCCCAAGCGGAAGATGTCGCGTTCGAACACCCGCTCGCGCCGGTCGCAGTGGAAGACCACTGCGGTGCACCTGGTCAACTGCTCGAACAAGGCGTGCCGCGCCCCGAAGCCGCAGCACATCGCCTGCCCGACCTGCGGCCAGTACGACGGTCGCCAGGTCACGCAGCCCGCGTGATCCCACGGCGGAAGTAGGACCACGCCATGGGGGGTAAGGCGTCCCGGGGCCCGACGGCGGACCCGGAATCGCTGCTCGACGCGCTCGGCGTCCATCTGGACGCCGAGCTGCTCGTGCTGGCGCTGACACATCGCTCGTACGCCTACGAGAACGGCGGCCTGCCGCCCAACGAGCGCCTGGAGTTCCTCGGCGACGCCGTGCTCGGGCTCGTGGTCACCGATCACCTCTACCGCGCGCACCCGAACCTGCCCGAGGGCCAGCTCGCCAAGCTGCGCGCCAGCGTGGTCAACATGCACGCGCTCGCGGGCGTCGCGCGCGCCCTCGGCGACGGCGGCCTCGGCGCGCACCTGCTGCTCGGCAAGGGCGAGGAGCTGACCGGCGGCCGCGACAAGGCCAGCATCCTGGCCGACGGCATGGAGGCCGTGATCGGCGCGGTGTACCTGCAGCACGGCATCGACACCGCGCGCGAGATGGTCCACCGGCACTTCGACCCGCTGCTGACCGCCGCGCCGCTGCGCGGGGCCGGGCTGGACTGGAAGACGAGCCTGCAGGAGCTGACCGCGTCCGCCGGGCTGGGCGTGCCCGAGTACCGGGTGCGCGAGGAAGGGCCGGACCACCGCAAGGAGTTCACCGCCATCGTCGTGGTGAACGGCCAGGGCTACGGCAACGGCGACGGCCGCACCAAGAAGGAAGCCGAGCAGAAGGCCGCCGAGGCGGCCTGGCGCGAGCTGTCGGAGTCGACCGACTCCGCACAGGCGGACGCCGGCGCCGACAAGTCCTGAGCCGTGCCCGAGCTGCCCGAGGTCGAAGTCGTCCGGCGCGGATTGCAGAACCACGTCGAGGGCCGCGTGATCGCCCGGGTCGAGGTGTTCCATCCCCGGTCCGTCCGCCGCCACCTACCGGGTGCGGCGGATTTCGCGGGCAGGCTCGTGGGCCGCGAGCTGGTCGCCGCGCGTCGTCGCGGGAAGTACCTGTGGGTCGAGCTGGGGTCCGGCGAGGCGGTGCTCGCGCACCTGGGCATGAGCGGCCAGATGCTCGTCCAGCCGCCGGGCACCCCGGACGAGAAACACCTGCGCGTGCGGATGGTCTTCGCCGACGACGGCCCGGAGCTGCGGTTCGTCGACCAGCGCACGTTCGGCGGTCTGTCCGTCGAGGAGGTCGTCGAGGTCGACGGCGTGCCGCTGCCGGTCCCGGTAGCGCACATCGCCCGCGACCCGATGGACCCCGCCTTCGACCCGGCCGCCGCCGTAGCCGCGTTGCGGCGCAAGCGAACCGAGGTCAAGCGCGCCCTGCTCGACCAGACCCTGGTGTCGGGCATCGGCAACATCTACGCCGACGAGGCATTGTGGCGCGCCCGTCTGCACTGGGCCCGGCCCACCGACCGACTGTCCGCCGCGAAGGCGGGCGAGCTGCTGTCGGCGGCCACCGACGTGATGCGCGCGGCCCTCGACGCAGGCGGCACGTCGTTCGATGCCTTGTATGTCAACGTGAACGGCCAGTCGGGCTACTTCGACCGCTCGCTCGCCGCGTACGGGCAGGAGGGTCTGCCGTGCCCCCGGTGCGGCCGCCCCATCGTGCGCGAACCGTTCATGAACCGCTCGTCGTTCTCCTGTCCGCGCTGCCAGCGTCACCCCTGAGCCACTTCCCGGCACGCCCTTGACATTCCACCTTGCGCGGTACTGCGCTATGCGCAATAGTGTTGGTAGCGCGATACCGGGGAGGGCGCATGGATACGAGCCAGTTGCTCAAGGGAGTGCTGGACCTCGCCGTGCTCGCCGTACTCAAGGACGAGGACGGCTACGGGTACGACGTACTCAGAAGATTGCGGCACGGCGGCATGGACGAAGTGGGGGACGCGTCGGTCTACGGGACGCTGCGCAGGCTGTACCGCGCCGGATACCTCACGTCCTATGTGGTCCCCAGCGATGAGGGGCCGCACCGCAAGTACTACGGGATGAACGAAGCGGGCCGCGAGCGCCTGGTCGAGTCGGAGAAGGCCTGGCGGGCGTTCTCCGAGACGTTGGACGGGATTCTGCGAAAGGGGGCGGCGGCGTGAACGGGGACATCGACACCCGCCCAGAGTTGGCGGACTACCTCAGGCGCGTGCGGGCCGCGTTGGCCGATCTTCCGCCGGAGGAACTGGCCGAGGTCATGGAGGACGTCGAGCCGCACGTGACCGAGGTCTTCGGCGAAGCCGACACGCCCGAGGAGGTCACCACCCGGCTCGGCACACCGGAGGACTACGCGGCGGAACTGCGAGCAGCCGGCGGATATCCGCCACCCGGCACGCCGGTCGGCCGCCCCCGCGCCGTGCGCGGCCGCTACGTCTTCTGGATCACCGCGCTGGTGATCGTCGTCGCCGCGCTCACCGGACTGAGCACAGTGGACGGTTACACCGGCGAACACTTCGTCTTCCTGGCGCTGTTCACGCTCGCGGCCATCCCCGCCCTGTGGCTCGTCTTCGGCGGTCTCGTTCGCCGCTCCGACATCGCCACCCTGCCGGAGTACGCGTTGTTCCAACGCCTCGGCCGGTCGGCGGTCGGTGTCTTGCCGGTCAAGCCGGTGCGGTACCTGAGAACTCTCCAGCCCGCGTGGTGGCTGGCCCGGATAGTGCTGCTGGCCCTGGGTTTCCTCGCCGCGCTGGATGTCAGGGCCGCGGGCCTGCTGGTCATCCTCGGCATAGCGGCCCTGCTCCTCTGGTGCGGCGCCAAGGTCCGCACCGACCGACGGCTCCTGATGATCGTCATCCCCGCCAACGCCTTCGCCATCGGCCTCGGCTTGGCGCTGGCGGCGGCCGCGGTGTCCGGTGTGGACCGAAACCCGTACTACGTCACCGGCTACTCCACGTCCGGCCTCACCTACGAAGGTTCCCGACTGTCCAATGTGTACGCCGTAGGCGCCGACGGCCGCCCCCTCACCGAGTTCTACCTCTACGACGAAACCGGCCGCCCCCTCAACGTCTACCACCCCGACTGCGACCGGACGAGGATGCCGGTAGAGGACGAATACCGCAACCGGTTCCCGCTACCCCGAGTCAGCTACGACACCGGAGTCTGCACGGAACTGACAGACCTGCCGTTCGTCCCGTTGATTCCCGGCCCCTCGGCCGCAACCACCCCGTCCGTCACAACCACCCCCTCGGCCCCGAGCGCATCCGTGTCGACCTCACCTCCGGTCGTGACTACGACGAAGTAGCTGGGGTGGCGGAGGAGGAGCGGGCGTCGGGGGCCCGCTCCCGCTCCGTGCGCGGGGAGGACACCCGCCGCGTCTACATGACAGGAGTCGATGCCGGAGCAGCCCCGCGTGCGCGGGAGGACGCTTGTTGACCAGGCGGTCTGTAAACGAAACAGTGTTTCTCGTTCACTTCCGTCGGCAACGTTCCTATCGACTGCCGAAGCGCCGACGTTTGCCGGCGTTACTCCACCCGGTCTTTCGCGTTGGATCTCGTTCCGTCTTGTCGGGGCGCAGCATCAGATTGATGCCCTCGAAGTCGATCGGGAGCCATTCGTGGGCGTGGACTTCGAATGCGAGCCCCTGTTCGTTGTCGGCGCCGTAAACCATGATCGCCCGTCCGTTCTTCACCATCTCGATCACGCGTTCCCACATCAGGATGCGAACTCGGGCACTCACCTTGCCGACGAAGACGCCTGGGGAAATTTCCAGCAGCCAGCGGGTCAGGTGTCCGCGCAGGCCGATCGGGCAGGCGGCGACGACGATGACGGTCATTCGTCGTCGTTTCCGTATGCGGTTCCGCCTGCGACGTTGCGGCCGTTGTAGTCCCACAGCATGACCACATCGGGGTCCTCGAAGGCTTCCGGGCCGTATTCGACGGCGTCGTCCTCCTCGGTCAGGAGAGTCTTGATGTCGCGAACGCAGGTTTCCAGGAAAGCGCCGTCTTTCATGTGGTCGCGAACCGCGCGCCGGGTTTCGGCGCCGATGTCGGCGACTTCGCGGGCGGCGATGTCGAAGGCAGTCGGAATGCTGATTTCCGCCTTGTACAGATCGGCGATGTCGTAGACGAACGACTTGATGTGTCCGGTGTGGACGAATCCGAGTCCGGGCGCGCAGCCGAGGGCGACGATCACCGCGTGCACGACTCCGTACAGGCTGGTGTTCGCCGCCGAGAGCGCCTGGTTGACTGGCGAGCCGCCTGCGAAGTCGGTCGGGTCATAGTCGCGCCGTTCCCATTCGATGCCGGTTCGTTCGGCTTGGGCGCGGTAGATTCGGCGTACCCGGGCGCCCTCTCGGCCACGGAGTTGTTGCATGGTGAGTCCGGTTGTGTCCTCACCCGGAAATCGCATCGCGTACATTTCGCGGGCTACGCGCAGGCGGGAATTCCGGTTGGACACCAGGGCTGCCTGTCGTTCCAGCAGGCGCGACGATCGTGCCAGTGTTCGGCCGTGGGCGTAGTAGCGCACGCCGTGTTCGCCGACCCAGACCGCTGTCGATCCGCTCTCCGCGAGTAAGACCATGGCCTGCTGGCTGACATTCGTTCCTGGCCCGAGGAGCAACGCACCGAGGGTCGCGGCGGGGATGTGGACCGTGCCTCGCCTGTCTTGGGCAGTGATCGCGTTGGCATCGCGATGAACCACGCAGTGTTCCAAGTAGACAAACGTGAGGCGGTCCTGCGCCCGGGTGAGTTGGGACAGTGGAACCGGTTTGGCGCCAGGGATGTCGGCCATCGCCTACCCCTGGGCCAGGGTGAGCAGGCCGCACCCGTATCCCTTGGCAGGACCGATTCCCTGGGTCAGCGCGCGCCGAAGGGTCGCCGGTTCGGTGACCTCCAAGCGTCCCTCGAACACGGCCGTCGCCAGCGTGACTGTCTTGCCCTGCCGGGAGAAACGCCAGGTTCGTCTGCCCTGCACGGTGAGGTCCGGCTCCTTGTGTACACCGTCCGGCACGCTGAATCCGTGCTGCGCGGCCCGGTCGAGCAGCCAACCGGTCTGATGGGCGACGGTGACGTGCCCGTAGCGCTGGGAACGCGCCGCGTCGTCGGACTTGCGCTGGTTGCGGACCGGATTGGCCGTCAGCCGGAACGCCCAGTTGTCGCCGACCGTCAGGGTGTCCAACAGCGGCGCATACGGCTTGGTCGCCCAGCCCTGAGTGGACGGCCAGCCCGCCGCCTCCACCAAGTGGGTGAGGTCGGGCTCATTCGGGCTGACGACATACAGCAGCGTCTGATGCCCCCGCTGATCCACCCGCCACAGCACGCGGCCATGCTCGTCGGCCGCGCGCCGGTCGGCCGGGAATCCGTTCAGCACGGCCGCGTGCATCCGCTGCGGCGACGCGAGCAGGTCGCGCGCGGCCCGGCGCGCGGCGTTGATCTCGAATCGGGTCAGGTACATCAGGTCGTGCCCCCCAACAGGGCCAGCGGGTCGTGCGGGTCGCTTTCGCCTGCGGAACCGTGCTGGTATCGAGGGTTGGGTACGGGCACTTGGCGGTGGACGACCGTGCGCCAGCCGTAGTTTCGGTGGCGGGGGTCGAAGCTGATCGGCTCGTCGCGTACCAAGTGGCCGTCGGGAGTCTCAGGTGGACAGTCGTATACCACATCCAGGATGACTTCGGCGAACCGATTCTGCCGCTGCACCCACTCCGATGCCAGCCACGGTGCGGCTTTCAGCACGTCGACCACAGTCCCGTCGTGCAGGCCATGGTCGAGCTTCCCAGCCGGAGGGCACGACCTGCGGCCGAGGAAGAGGGGAAAAGCGGGCCGACGCAAGGCTTCTCGCAGGCCGGCCAACATCGCGTCGTCGCCCTCGACGGCGACGGCGAACACCGCGTCGGCGAGGTAGAACCGATAGGACAGCGGCATCGACATCGAACCGTCCCGGGTGCGGGCGGTCTGGAAGTCGCGTTCGAGCCGTCCCGGCTGTTCGACGCGCACGCCGATCCGCAGGTTCACCAGGTCCGTGATCGAATCGACCCGACGGCGACCCTGCGCCGCGGCGAGCAGGCCGATGATCCCGCTCTTGCTGGGCACCCGATCGGTGTTGCGGCGCACGAATCGGCTGCTGGTGCCCCAGGACTGCAGCGGCGCCGCCAACCGCAACAGCAGGGCGGTCACGCCGTCCCCAACCGCTCGGCGACCAGCGTGCCCAACGCCCGGACCGTGCCGTCGAAGGTCGAACGTTCGCCCAACTCGGCCAGCGGTTCGACGCGTTCGCCCGCACCGAAACTCCAGCAGGCGACGGGTGTTTCGTCGAAAGCCGCGTGCAACTCGGTGGCGTGGTTGGCAAGGCGCCAGATCGACGCCGGGATTCGGCCGCCCTTCTCCCCGTCGACCACGGCGTCCTCGAACGCGCCCACCAGATTGATCGACTGCGACTCCCGGACGACGACCAGCACGGCGTCGGGCAGGGTGCGGTTGGCGAAGGTGTTCTGCTTGCCGGTGGGCATGCTGGACACGAACGCGCGCGTGAACGCCTCGATCGCCCGCCGAGTGACGTCGGCCTGGCCGAGGTTGTCCTGGAGGCGGTCGATGTCGACGGTCGCGTAGCGGTACAGCGTGGCGGAGTTGAACTCGACGGTGCCGATCATCCCGGCGCCCGCGTCCTCCTCGGCGTCGGCCTTCTTGTGGTCGTCCACGGCCGTGAAGTAGTCGTACTCGTTCGCTACACTGTGGACACTGAGCGCGTGGGCGACCTGCGCGGCGGCCTCCACATTGAGGTCGGTCACATCCGCGACCATCCGGCCGAACAGCGACACATCCACCGAGTGGTCCCGATCGGCGCGCGCCCGCGCCTCGCCCTTGTCGATTTGCACCTTGTCGTCGCCTGCCTCGTGGGCGGCGCGGACGGCCAACTCGGCCAGGTTGGCGGCCTGCCGGTGGCTCAGGAAGAGCAGATAGCCGGACTCCTCCGGCGCCTCGGCCTTCCGCGCTGCCTTGATCTTGATGCCCGCGGCCTCCAGGACGGCTTTGGCCAACGCGGGGGATTGCTCCTTGAGCGCGGCATCCTGCCTGGTGATCTCGTCGCCGATGAGTTCCACGACGCGCTTGGTGCGCACGCCGAGTTCCGTGCGGTCCAGCAGCGTGTCGAACGCGTCGCGGGTGGCGCGTTTCCAGGCCTGACTGGACACTCGCGACCGCCGGGTTCCGCCGTATACAGCCGATTTCGGGCTGCCGGTGTCGTCGCGGTTGAGGTTGCTCGGCGGTACGGTCTGGATGACGTGAATGTCCACAATGGTGCGCGGCACGGTCATGCCCTTCTGCTGCTGGGTCACGGAGTTTCGGTCTGCTTGGCGAAGTGGAAGTCGCGGCCCCAGACGAGTCGGACCGCCGCCGGGCCGTTCGGTCGTTGCCAGTGCACCAGTTGTCTCGCGAGCAGGCCGTAGTCGAGCGGGATCTGCTCGGCGCGCAACAGTTGCACCATGCCACGCAGGTGGTGGACCAGTTCGTCGAGGCTGTCCGCGGTGCCGAGCATGGTGAACCGGCGGGTGACCGGATGGTCGGGCTTCACCTCGGCCTCGTGGATCAGCCTGCGGACGGCGGTACCGAGTCGACGACCCGGCTGGTGCATCCGGTGCGACTGGGATTGTTGGTGCACCGCGTAAAGCGTCATGCACAGGTGCGCGGCGGTCTCGTCCCAGCTCGGCGTGTCCGCCGACCAGTTGCGCGCGAACTCTGGCGCCAGGGTGTGTTCCAGGACGTCGAGCACGCTGCCGGGCGGCTTGCCCACCGCCCGGCGCAACCGCGCGAGCGCGGCGACACCGGCTGACCGGTTGGCGATGTAGCCGTTCTGGAGCACCCCAATCCGTTGGGCGACAATGGTTTGCACGGTCTCGGGTGCCGGGGTGGTCTCGGCCATGGGGTTCCTCTCGGTGCTCATGCCGTCTTCGCTTCGTCCTCGTAGGCCAGCGGCACAGCCTTGCGCAGGTCCCGGCGGAACCAGATGTCCGCGTGCGTGGAGGTGACCAGCCTGCCCTTGACGGGTCTGCCGACCCACGCGGTCGTGGACACCGTGCCCAGCAGTTCCCCGGCCAGCGTTCGGACGGCTTGGTTGGCCAGTCGGTGCCAGGCGATCTGGCAGTCGGTGGCGTCGGAATCCGGGCCGAGTTTCCTGATCCAGTGGCGAAACAACGGATCCAGCTCCGCGTAGCCGGACTCGATCGCCCGCGTCCTCGGCCCGGTGTAGTCGCCGCCAGCCGCCTCGGCCAGGTTCGCGGCCAGCGAGCCCAGCGCCTTGGCGGCGTCCTCGGCGGCCTGCACGCACGACAGCACGACATCTTTCAACGTGGTCGCACCTAGGGTGAGCAACACTGCCTGGATCGACAAGGCGTCGTCGACGATCTCGGCGGTCGTGGAACTCTGACTGCCGTAGGTCATGCCGATCGTGTGCATCCGCACGGGATAGTCCTTGTCGAGGATCCGGTCGCCGGTGAGCTTGGCGATCCACCTGATCACCCCCGGGGCGAGCCGGGCAGCCGCGTCGGCTCCCTGGCTCGTTCCCGTGCCGGGCAGCAAAGCCTGCAGGCCACGCCAGATCGCGCGTTCCGGGTCGTGTTCGAGCGGCATGTAGACCGGGTTCGCCGAGCGCAGTTTCTTCTCCTGCGCCTGGCTGCGCCGCCATGCGCTGTGGTTCTCCACCGTGTGCCTGTTCTGCGGTGTGCTGCGATCGCCGTTGCACACCAGCACCCCGACGACCTCGCTTCCCTTGCGGGTCAGCCGGATTCGTCTGCTCGGCCAGGTGAACAGGTCCACCGGCCCGGTCGGTTCCCGGCCACCGAGGACTTCCTCGGCTGGGCCGAGCGCGGCGCGTTCCCAGACCGGGAGGTCGAGGTCAGGAGCCTGCTCGGTCTTGCGGAAGTCCCAGGCGATCAGGTTGAGCAGCAAGGTCTCGCGGAGCGTGCGCCCCTCGACGAGCACCCCGCCGAGGTAGCCGGACCATCCGGTGCCGATCGGGTATCCCTTGCCACCCTTGACCCGCTCGTCGTCGAACGCGCCGGACTTGATCCCCGACGGGTCGAACGCGTGGCAGTGCACCAGCCAGCGGGCCGCCTCGGCGAACGACAACGACAGGTCTGCGCCGATGCGGGTCGAGAAGAACGGGCGGCCGTTGGGGACATCGGCGATGAGCTTGCTCAGGTCCGACACCTCGCCCTTCGCCGTGCGAAGCCCGGCGACCTGCAGGAACGGGGTTTCCTGGTGGAACAGGTCGAATCGGTGTCGATGTCGGTCCAGATACACCTCGATCTCGTCCATGGGCAGGCATTCGCGCTGCCAGAGCCGCTTCCAGTGGGCCGCGTCGCGGGGTCCGCGCAGTGCGCTGTGCAGCACCGCGAGGAGGAGTCGGGTCAGGGCGAACACCTGTGTCGGCACGTCGCCCGCCAGACCCGCCAGCCGGTCGGCGCGTCGCAATGTGTCCACAAGAGACATGTCGAGAGTGCGGCCGTCGAGCTGTCGGACCAGCAGCCACGGCTGGTCGAGCAGGTCGAAGGACAGCGCCTCAGATTCGGTCATGGATCAGTCCTCGACGCAGGTCGTAGGTGAGTCGGTAGCCGTACAGCTCGGCGCGGCGGTCGCTGTCGAGCACCAGGACGAGTTGGCCCTTCAGCGGTGGCGTCAACTCGAAGCTGGGAATCTTGTTCAGTTCCAGTTCGCGGATGACCGGATCGATGACCCCGCCGTGGCACAGTGCGAGCGGGAGTCGCAGCGAGCATGCCGCGATCACGCGCGCCTGTCCCCGGGACACCGACTGGTCGAGTGGAATCTGCTCCCCGCCGCCCTTGACCCAATCCGGCGTGAGCAGGCCGCCGTCGGCGTCTCGCTGCACGACAAGCACCTCAAGGGATTCCTCGCCGTCGCGGACCTGGGCCATCCCCTTGGCGTTGTCGTCGTCGGCATCGCCGACACCGGCGTACAACCAGTTTACGAGGGTGCCCGCGCTCAGGGCATCACCGAGCAGATACACGCTCGCCGCGTTGGTGCGGCGCAGTGCCGAGGCGGTTGCGGCCTTCTCGGCCTCGGCCATGGACATCTGCCATTGCGGCGGGCCGACCTGCTCGCCGCCGTACGCGCGCTGCACCAGCGGCGCGATGTCGTGCGGGATCGACAGTGTGTCCCGTTCGGACAGCAGTGCCGCCGCTCGCAGCAGCAGGTGATCGCCATAGACCCGACGAGAGCCGGGTACCGAGGTCACCGGCTCGCCGAGCCAGTCCGCCACTCCGACCACCGCGCATCGCGCTTGCCGCACCCGTTCCGGGCGACCCCGGTCGTGCCGGTGCAACCGGCCCACGCGCTGCAACACCAGGTCCACCGGCGCGAGATCGGTGACCATCAGGTCGAAGTCGATGTCGAGGGACTGCTCGACCACTTGGGAGGCAACCACTATGTGCCGGTCGGGCCGGTCGGGATTGGACTCCGGCGGGCCGAATCGGCCGACGAGATCGCGATCCTTGCCTGCCCGGTCACAGGCCAGGAACCGGGAGTGGTTGATGGTGACGTTGCCCTCGCCGAACTCCGCGCCCAGTCGCAGCGCCGTCTCCTGCACCCGTGTCACCGTGTTTCGCACGACAACGGCACAGCCACCATCGGCCAGGTTCGCGCGCAGATAGGAAACCAGGGTGTCCAAGTCGTCCGTCAGCCGGTCGAGTCGGACCGTCGTGCCCCCGGGCGGCAGCGCCACGGGTCGCGAAACCACGCCACCCGAGCCGCAGACCACCGGATAGCCCGGATGTTCTTGGGGGAGCGCGGATCCCGCGCCCCCGCGCCCGCTGTCGTAGGCACGCAGCAGCTCGGCTCGGCGAGCGTCGGGAAGCGTTGCCGACAGCAGGACCACTGGTACTCGGTAGGCGCCGAGCCAGTGCAGGACCCGGTGCAGGTACTGGGACATGTACACGTCGTAGGCGTGCACCTCGTCGATGATCACGACCTTGCCCGCCAAGGCGAGGTGTCGCAGCATCAGGTGCCTGCTCTTGAGTCCGGCGAACAACACCTGGTCGATGGTTCCGACCACAAAGGACGCCAATCCCGCTTTCTTTCGGCCACTGAGCCAATGATGTGCGGTCGCGGCACCGTTCTCGCCCACGCTCACAAACCGTCCTTTATGGACAAGCCCGGAGTACTCGTCGTTCAGATGCGCTTTGCCGTGCGCGAGACCCAGCGTGACCGCGCTGCCGTCCGCGCGCCCGGGGAGGGCGTCGAGCCAGGCGCGCACGCGCGCGAACATCGCGTCAGTGGTGGCTTGCGTTGGCAGGGCGACAAAGCAGCCGTTTGCCCCGGACGCGTGCGCCAACACCTCGGCGGCCAGCAGCGCGGCCTCGGTCTTGCCAGACCCCATCGGCGCCTCGATGACCACCATGCCCGGTTCGGACTGCGCCCGCGCCGCCTCGACCGCCGCGATCTGCACCGGCCGCGCGGTGCCGCCCGGCCGGCGGAATCTGTCGCGGAACACCTCGTCCAAGTCGCGCCCGAGCGGCTGGGCGCGCCAGCGCGGCGGCAGGTTGAGCCTGGACCAGCCTTCGGCCAGCCTGCGCTCGGTCAGCGCATCGTCCGGTTGGGACGGTGGGTCGGACAGCGTGGAGATCGGCCGCAATGGGAACAGGTCCGAGTTGGACGCGATCCAGTCGGCCACGATCACGATCGCGGTCAGCAATGCCTGACTGGGCTTGCTCAGATCGATCGCGCGATACGGTTCGAGGCCGCCGATTCGGGCCGTGGCGCGGGCAAGCAGGTGATTCCGTACCACTGCCCATGGCCCGCCGCCCGCGAGGTCGCCGCGCCCCTCGACTTCCGCCAGCCGGGCGTCCTCTGGCGACATTCCGTGATGACTGCCCACTATCGACCCCAACTGGGCCGCCGAACCCCGGAAGTCGAATCCCCGTTCGTCGGTCAACCAGTCCCGCACCGCGACGTTGCCTACCAAGGCATGGTTGACCTGGCTCCGCTTGCGGTCGTTGGTCAGCCGCGGATTGGCATTCAGACCGAACGGCCGCATGTGGTCGGCGAGTTTTTCGACCTGCACGGCGAACGCGGGGCTCGCTTTCCCCACATCGTGCACAGCCGCGAGCCAGCACGCGAGCGCGCGCACGCCCGTCGCGCCATCGGGCAACTCGCGCGCGATGCGGGTGATCACCTGCGGGGACACCCAGAGATCCACCAGCCGCCCGGCGACGGCGGCGGTGTCGTCCAGGTGCTGGTGCAACGGCAGCCAGTCCGTGCACACGTTGTGCTCGTCGCGGTCGGACTTCGCCCACACGGTCAGCCATGCGTCTTCGTGCGGCATCCAGCTACTTTCGGTCGATTCGGCACAGACAAAGATCCCTGAGCCCATGACATCTCTCGCGGAGAAGCCGTCGTTTCGGGCGAACAACCGAGTTCCCCCAAACGGCGTATGGACTGTCCCGTTGGCGTGTCCTTAAAGGCCACTCTCAGGACACCTCACGTCCTGAAAGTAGCCTTTAAGGACACGCGCTCACCGGCAGACATCAGACTTCGCCGGCACGGTGGCCCGCTATCCCAGGTGGCGGTGTAACCACCCACTCACCCCGAAGAACGTCACCATCCAACTTGCCCCCGCCGCCGCCAGGGTGGCCAACCAGCGGGAAGCATCGGCGCGTCCGTCGGCGCCTCCGCCCCACGTCGCGAAGCCGGCACTCAGCGCGACGAGGCAGGCCGCCACTCCGGCCATCAGGAAGATCAACAAGTTTCGTTGAGTGAACAGCGGCGGCGGAGTTCGTCCTCCGTCGCTCTGCGCATCGTCCGAGGGTTCTACAATCGACATGCTTCCTCTATCCGTGAGAGCGGACTGGAAGAAGGGCGGCCCTCGTGCAACCGGGGGCCGCCCGCCTGCTTCGACGGGTCGGCCACGCCGCCCTCTCCATGTTCCCGATCAGCTACCTGGAACTTCCCCGCGAAAGCGGGGACGACTGCGGCTTGATGGTCCGCCGCACGTGTGCTCCAGGGGCACCCCGCACGAGCAGGGAAGTCGTCGTGAGTGTGGCGGTACGACTGCCGATCGGGACATGACGGCAAGAGTGCCAGCTCGACGTCGAGTTGGCAAGCCGGTACGCCAAACGTGTGCTCCCTTGCGGCCCTAAAGGGTGCGCAAGTTCAGCGGAGAGTCTCGCGAGCACGTGCCTGCTGCCGCCCTCGGGTACAGGACCTTGAGTCTGTTTCCTCGCGGTAGGTGGTGCAGGGAACCGGGGCCGTGCGGGTGTACATGGCGCAGTTGCGGCGCAAGCTGGAGCGGCAGCCGTCGCGGCCGCGCCACCTGATCACGGAGGCGGGGATGGGCTACCGCTTCGAGCTGTAGCGCTCGGGGAAAGCAGGGACACGGTGGGAAAGTACGTCTTATACCGGCGGGCATCCCTGGTGAGCAAACGGAACTTGGCAACCGCCGCGTGGGCACCGATGTAGAAGTCGGGCAGCGTCGTCCGAGGCTCACTCGCCACGGGTCAGGGTCATGATCTCGTCGGTGCTCAGCACGACATCGCCCCGGCCGCGCAAGTTGTCCACGATCCGACGCCCCCGGCGTCGAGGCGTATCGGACCGTCGGAGGCGAACAGCGTCGCCTTCGACGATGAAGTCCACCTCATCGCCGGGGAGCAGACCAAGCTGATCCCGGATGTCGATCGGGATCGTGACCTGCCCCTTGTCCGTTAGTCGCATGGATTCAGAGCAATACTTCGCTGGGCACTACTCCACCGGTTGCTAGCGGCCGAAGACCTGGGTCCAGTAGTAGCCGTCGGTGTCGAGGCCGAGGCCCATGGTCTTCAGGCCGCAGTTGAGGATGTTCGCCCGGTGGCCCGCCGACGCCATCCACGCCGCCATCACCTTCTCGGGCGTGCGCTGGCCCTTGGCGATGTTCTCCGCGCCCGGGCTCGGGTAGCCGGCGGCCTTGGCGCGGTCGACGAACGTGCGGCCGTCGGGGCTGGTGTGGGAGAAGTAGTCCTTGGCGGACATGTCCGCGCTGTGCGCCTGGGCGGCCTGGGTCAGCCTGCTGTCCATGGTCAGCGGCGCGCACCCGGCGTCGGCCCGTTCGGCGTTGGTGATGGCGAGGACCTGGGCCGGGGCGGCGGTGTCCGCAGGCGGGCGCGAGGTCGTCGTGGTGGGTCGGGCGGATGTGGTGGTGACGGGGACCGTGGTCGTGGTGGTCGTCGTCGGAGGCTCGCTGGTGATGGGGGTCGGGATGTCGGTCGGCGGGGGGTCGATCGGCGCCGGTGTCGGGCGCGGGGTCGTGCGCAGGATGTCCAGGGTGACCTGGTCCGGGATGGCGGGGGGGACCTGCGGCACGGCCACGACCGTCGTCACGCCTGCCGTGCTCGCACCCACCGCGAGCGCCACCAGGACGGCAGGCCCGAAGCCACTGCGTCTCCGACGTTGTGTCACGGTCCGGCAACGTACCACTAACGGGTGAAGCCCGTGCTACCCGCTGCGACGTTCCGTCACGAGGGGCTCGTGGTCGGCGGCGGCGTGGTCGTCGGCGGCGTGGTCGGTGGTGTGGTGGTCGGCGGTGCGGTCGGCGGCGTGGTAGTGATCGGCGGAACGATCGTCGTCGTGCGGGTGGTTGTCGGCCGGGTGATGGTGGTCGTCGGCCGAGGGCGGTTCGTGGTGGTTGTGGTGGTCACGTCGGTCGTCGTGGTCGACTCCGTGGTCGACGGGACGGTCGTCTCCGACGACGTGGTCGCGCTGGCGCTCGACCGTGTGGTGCTGCTGGACGACGTGGTGCGGCTGGGGGTCACGGTCACCGACGGCTTCTCCGATCCCGACGACCCGGTGTCCCCCACGGCGAACGCGGCGACGGCCGCGAACACGGTCGACAGCACCACTCCCGCGACACCGAGAACGGCGTACGGCGCGCGGCGAAGGCCGGACTTCTCGTCGTCAGGCGGTGCCACTTCGACTCCGTCACCTGGCTCGGACATGCAGGGCCACCCTCCTTGATCCACCGCGCGAGTCGATCTTCGCCCGGGAACGGCGTATCACGGCGCGGTAACGTACCACCCGGGCGCTGGGCCGCCGATCGGGCGTCCTCTAGTCACCGTCCGTGATCGACACGCGAAGCCGGCACGATGGCCGCGTGACCGACTCGCCGAACCGCGCCGACGACGTGCGCCTGACCGCCTGGGTACGCGGCGACGTGCAGGGTGTCGGCTTCCGGTGGTGGACCCGCGGCCGGGCCCTGGAGTTGGGCCTGTCCGGCTGGGCCCGCAACACCGCGGACGGCCGCGTCGAGGTTGTGGCGGAAGGCGCCCGCGACCTGTGCGACCGGCTGCTGGGCGCCCTGCGGTCCGGCCGCACGCCCGGTGCGGTGGACGCTGTCGTGGAGCAGTGGGGCCTGGCCAAAGGCAACCTGACCGGGTTCGTCGAGCGGTGAGCGAACCCGACCGAACCGAATTGACTGAACCGAATCCGTACCGGAGGCGTAGCTACCGACGTGGTGAGACCACCCGAGCGGGACGAGGAACTTGTCCGTGAGCTCTACAGCCGCTACCGCAGACCGCTGCTCGGCTACGTGCTGCGCGCGGTCGGGGGCGATCACCAGCGCGCGGAGGATGTGGTGCAGGAGACACTGCTGCGGGCCTGGCGCAACGCCGGGTCGCTGCGGGCCGAGCAGGCGGGGCCGTGGCTCTACACGGTCGCCAAGAACCTGGTGATCTCCGGCTACCGCAGACAGAGCGCCCGCGTGACCGAGGTGCCGATCGACGGCGATGACTGGCCGCGCGCCACCGACGAGTTCGAGCAGGTGCTGCAGGGCTGGCAGGTCGCCGAGGCGATGCGGGCGCTGTCGCGTGATCATCGTGCTGTCATCGCCGAACTCTTCTATCGTCGGCGCACGGTTGCCGAGGCCGCGACGGTGCTCGGCGTCCCGCAGGGAACCGTGAAATCCAGGTCTTTCTACGCGTTGCGCGCCCTGCGTGACGCCCTTGAGGAGCGGGGGGTGACCGAACCGTGAGCTGTCCGCGCACCACATCGCTCGGCGCCTATCTGCTCGGCGCCCTCGACCTCGCCGAGCGTGCCGAGTTCGAGGCCCACCTCGCCGCGTGCGAGTCGTGCCGCACCGAACTGGTCCGGCTCGCGCCGCTGCCGGGGCTGCTGCACCGCATCACCACCGCCGACTTCGAGGACGCCGACCCGACCGAGGACGTGCCGACGCCCGCCGCCCTCGACTCGTGGGCACGGCTGGAGGCCGACCAGGACTTCGCCGAGCCCGCCACGCCGGTCGACGAGGTCGCCGCACGCCGGAACCGGGGGCGCCGCCGCCTGCGGGTGCTGGCCGCCGCCGCGGTCGTCGTCGTCGCGCTGGGTGTCGGCGGCGTCGTGGGCTACGGCCTGCTGCGCCCGCCCGCGGCACCGGAGCCGGTCACGGTGAGTTGGTCGGCGACGAACCCGACCAGCGGCGCGCACGCCGACGTCGACCTTATCGACCGCGCGTGGGGCACCGAGGTCCGAATCCGGCTGAGCGAGGTGCCCCCGGGCAAGCCGTGCATGCTCGTCGTGCGCGACCGGGAGGGAAACCGCGAGATCGCGGGCTGGTGGTCCACCGGTTTCACCCCGGACGAGGAGATCCCCGGCAGCACGTCGTTCGACCTGAACAACATCGCCACGGTCGAGGTCGTCACCGAGAAGACGGTGCTGGTGGACGTTCCGGCACCCGCCTGACGGCCCCGCCTCCCCAGGGTGACGGGCCCCCGCAGGTACCCTCGTGCGGGACAGCGGTTGCTGTCGGTCACCTGAAGGGTCTCCTCTCGTGCACCTCAAGAGCCTGACGCTGAAGGGGTTCAAGTCCTTCGCCTCGGCCACGACGCTCAAGTTCGAGCCGGGTATCACCTGCGTCGTGGGACCGAACGGGTCCGGGAAGTCCAACGTGCTCGACGCGTTGCGCTGGGTGATGGGCGAGGGCAGCGCCAAGGGGCTGCGCGGCGGCAAGATGGAGGACGTCATCTTCGCGGGCACCTCCGGGCGCGCGCCGCTGGGCCGTGCCGAGGTCACGCTCACCATCGACAACTCCGACGCCGTGCTGCCGATCGACTACAGCGAGGTCTCGATCACCCGGCGGATGTTCCGCGACGGCGCCAGCGAGTACGAGATCAACGGCAACGGCTGCAGGCTGATGGACGTCCAGGAGCTGCTGTCCGACTCCGGCATCGGCCGCGAGATGCACGTGATCGTCGGGCAGGGCCAGCTCGCGGCGATCCTGGAGTCCAAGCCGGAGGAGCGCCGGGCGTTCATCGAGGAAGCCGCTGGCGTCCTCAAACACCGCAAGCGCAAGGAAAAGGCCATTCGCAAGCTCGACGCGATGCAGGCCAACCTGACCCGGCTCACCGATCTCACCGCCGAGCTGCGCCGCCAGCTCAAGCCGTTGGGCAAGCAGGCCGAGATCGCCCGCAGGGCCCAGTCGGTGCAGTCCGAGCTGCGCGACGCCCGGCTGCGGCTCTACGCCGACGACCTGGTCACCCAGCGCGGTGACATCGCCCGCGAAGAGGCCGACGAGGCCACCGCGCGGCGCAAACGCTCCGAGGTGGAGCAGGCGCTGGAGCTGGGCCAGGCGCGGCAGACCGAGCTGGAGGAGCACCTCGCGGTCGACGCGCCGAAACTCGCCGCCGCACAGGAGACCTGGTACCGGCTCTCCGCGCTGGAGGAGCGGCTGCGCGGCACGGTCCGGCTCGCCGTCGAGCGCGCCCGGCACCTGTCGGCGTCGGTCGAGGCGCCGCGCGGCGGGCGCGACCCGGACGAGCTGGACGAAGAGGCCGAGCACACCGCGATGCGGGAGGCCGAGCTGGCCGAGGCCGTCGCCGAGGCCCGCTACGCGCTGGCCGAGTCCACCGAGCGCCGGGCCGAGCTGGAGCGCCAGGTGCAGGCCGCGGAGAAGGCGCACCTCGCCGCCGTCCGCGCGATCGCCGACCGGCGCGAGGGGCTGGCGCGGCTCTCGGGGCAGGTCGAGGCGCTGCGCAGCAAGACCAATGCCACCGCCGAGGAGATCGAGCGACTGTCGACCGCGCTGGCCGAGGCGAGCGAGCGGGCCGAGGTGGCCGCCGAGGAACTGGCCGAGGCGCAGACCGAGACCGGCCACGAGGACAGCGAAGACGAGGGGCTCGCCGAGCGCCACCAGCGCGCGGTCGAGGCCAACGACGCGGCGAAGGCGCGGATCGAGGAGTTGGTCCGCGCCGAGCGCGCGGCCGAGCGGGAGATCGCGTCCTGGAAGGCCAGGGTGGACGCGCTGTCCCTCGGTCTGTCCAGAAAGGACGGTGCGGGCGCGCTGCTCGCCGCCGCCGACCGGCTGCCCGGACTGCTCGGCTCCGTGGCCGCGCTGCTGACCGTCGAGCCGGGCGCGGAGGCCGCGCTGGCGGCGGCGCTGGGTCCGGTGGCCGACGCGGTGGCTGTCGCCGACCCGGCGGGCGCGATCGACGCGCTGCGGATGCTGCGCGCTGGCGACGCGGGCCGCGCGGGCATGCTCGTCGGCGGTCCGGCCGCCGTGCTTGACCGGCCGAGTTGGCCCACGCTGCCCCCGGGCGCGCGCTGGGCGGTCGACCTGGTGGCGGCGCCCGCCGCGCTGCTGCCCGCCGTGCACCGCGCGCTCGACCGGCTCGCCGTGGTCGACGCGCTGCCCGCCGCCCGCGCGCTGGTCGAGACCTACCCGGATGTCCGCGCGGTCACCGCCGAGGGCGACCTGCTCGGCGCGCACTGGGCCGTGGGCGGCTCGGAGCGCGCGCGGAGCGTCATCGAGGTGCAGGCGGCGGTCGACGAGGCCAACGCCAAGCTGGGCGCCGCCGAGCGGGCGCTGGAGCAGTCCGCCGCCGCGTTGGAGGGTGCCCGGGCCGAGCAGCAGGCGCGCCGGGCCGACGTCGGCTCGGTCAAGGACGCGGTCAACGAGGCCAAGGTGCGCGCGGCGCGCTCGTCGGAGCGGCTCAACCGGCTGCGCCAGGCGGTGCGCTCGGCGCAGGCCGAGGTCGAGCGGGCCGTCGACCAGCGGACCAAGGTCGAGCAAGCGCGCGAAGAGGCCCTGGTCAAGCTCGCCGACCTGGAGGAACGGCTGGTCGTCGTGCAGGAGCAGCCGATGGAGTCCGAGCCGGACTCCGCCGAGCGCGACGAGTACACCGCCGCGCTCGCCTCCTCCCGCCAGGAGGAGATGGAGGGCAGGCTCACCCTGCGCACCGAAGAGGAGCGGCACCGCGCGTTGCAGGGCAAGGCCGACGGGCTGCGCCGGGCCGCGCGCGCCGAGCGGGAGGCCCGCGAGCGGGCGTCGCGGGCGATGGCGGCCCGCGAGCGCGGCGCCACCGTGGCCCAGGCCGTGGTCGACGGCGGTGGGCTGGCACTGGCGCGCATCGCGGTGTCGCTGGCCCGCGCCGCCGAGGAACGCGACGTCATCCAGGCCGAGCGGGCCGACCGCGAACGCCTGCTGACCGACGTGCGCGGCAAGGTCCGCGAACTGGCGGGCGAGCTGGAGAAGCTGACCGACGCCGTGCACCGCGACGAGGTGTTGCGCGCGGAGCAGCGGCTGCGGCTGGAGCAACTGGAGACCCGGATCGCGGAGAGCTTCGGCATCGGCCTCGAAGACTTGGTCGCCGAGTACGGGCCGAACCTGCCGGTGCCGCCGAGCCCGGCCGAACTGGCCGAGTACGAGGAGGCGAAGGAGCGCGGCGAGGAGGTCACCCTGCCGCCCTCGACGCCGTACGACCGCGAGACCCAGGCCCGCCGCGCCAAGCGCGCCGAACGCGACCTCGCGCTGCTCGGCAAGGTGAACCCGCTGGCGCTGGAGGAGTTCGCGGCGCTGGAGGAGCGCTACAAGTTCCTCTCCACCCAGCTCGAAGACCTCAAGGCCACCCGGCGCGACCTGCTGACGGTGATCAAGGAGGTCGACGACAAGATCCTTGAGGTCTTCATCTCCGCCTACACCGACGTCGCGCGCGAGTTCGAGATCGTCTTCGACGTGCTGTTCCCCGGCGGCGAGGGCCGGATGATCCTCACCGATCCCGACGACCCGCTGAGCACCGGCGTCGACGTCGAGGCCCGCCCGCCGGGCAAGAAGGTCAAGCGTTTGTCGCTGCTGTCGGGCGGGGAGAAGTCGCTGGTCGCGGTGGCCATGCTGGTCGCGATCTTCCGGGCCCGACCGTCGCCGTTCTACGTGATGGACGAGGTCGAGGCCGCCCTGGACGACACCAACATGCGGCGCCTGATCGGGCTGATGGAGCAGTTGCGGGCCAGTTCGCAGCTCATCATCATCACCCACCAGAAGGCGACCATGGAGATCGCGGACGCCCTCTACGGCGTCAGCATGCGCGGCGACGGCATCACCCAGGTCATTTCCCAGCGCCTCGTCCGAACCCCGGAAACCGCCGAACCGGCCGCCTAAAGAAACCGCCCCACCCGGAATACCGGGCGGGGCGGTCGGAAAATCACTTTCAGGCGCGCGTCTTCCGCGACGACTGGAAGGTCAGGACCGCGGCGACGGTGGACGCGATCGCGACGACCAGGCCGATGATCAGGCCGAAACCGGCGCCGGAGGAAAAGCCCGAGTCGCCGCCAAGGACGCCGATCCCGCCGTCGTCCGGCAGAGTCAGCCAGCGGATCAGAATGATCACCACGGCCGCTCCCGCGAGCCCCAGCCAGATCATCGTCTTGTTGGGGACGGCGGTCCCCAGGTGCGGCAGCACGATCACGACGGCGGCCGCGATCAGCAGCAGGATCGGCAGCCAGCCGCCGATCCCGATGCTCCAGGCGCTGAGCGAGCCGCCCGCGTCGAATCCGAGCGACGGGCCGCTGAAGGACACCGAGTACCACGGGAAGAAACTGACCAGGAACGCGAGCGCGCCCGCGCCGATGCCTGCCCACTCGATCGGCGACACACGCTTTGCGTCGAAACTTGCCATCGGCTGAGACCTCTCTAACAAACGGGGTAGGACACCGGATGGTCGTCCGGGAGTCTCTCGCGCGGCGGACCGCCGCGAGGGTGGACAAAGTATGGGCTGATCCGATCGTTCCGCAAATAACAGGACCGTCTCAAGATCGGAAAACTGCCCGTCTGGGCGACGAAAGGCGCCCCGAAAGGTGTCGGGCGGTCACAGCGCGGAAAGTCCCGGTCGCTTTCGGCAGCCGTTCCGTCCACTTGAGCCTGCCGCCGGTAATCCGCTCGCGCGGACGACCCCCGGGCGTTCACGATTTCGGGTATGTACGCCATCCGTCCCGCCGTGCCCGCCGACCAGCCCGCCGTCGTCGCCCTGCTCGCCCGGCTGCAGGCCGACCCGGCGCACCACGTCGGCTACCACGGGGTCACCGCCGAGGAGATCGCCGAGGAGCTGGCGGGCTTCGCGCCCGACTGGGCGTCCTGCGCGGTCGTCGGCACCGACGGCGACGGCGTGCTCCGCGCGGTGCTCAGCACGGAGACCGACACCGACATCGGGCGGGCGTGGCTGCACGGGCCGTTCGTCGACGTGCCCGAGTCGCATCCGGCCGGGCGGCAGGCGTGGCACAACACCGCCGACGACCTGCTCGACAACGCGTTGCCCACGCTGGCGGGCATCGCCCAGCTCGAACTCTACGGCCACCGACAGAACCGCAGGCTGGGCGACTTCGCGGCCCGGCACGGGTTCACCGCCACAGGGTCGAGCCGGGTGTTCACCCTCACCGGGTCGGCGCTGCGGTCCGTGCTGGTCTGCGTGGCGGGGTCGGACGACGGCCCGCGACCGCTCGGCACCGACCCGGACGTCCGCGCCCAGGTGATCGAGCTGCACGAGCGCAGCTTCCCCCACCGCAACGCGTCCGGCAGACACCTGGTCGACGGCGCGCGCGGGCACACCGTCGTGGTCCTGACCGGCGCGGACGGCGTCATCGGCTACGCGGCGGGCTTCGTGCAGCAGGAGGAGTTCTACGTCGACTATGTGGCGGTCGACCCGAACATGCGGGCCGCCGGGGCGGGTCGGGCGCTGGTTCGCGCGCTGCTGCGGACACTGGCCGCCGAGCACGGCGCGCGCGGCCAGGCCGCCGCGGTGATCTCGCTCGGCAACGACAGCTCGGAGCGGATGTTCGCCGCGCTCGGCTTCGAGCTGCACCTGGAGCTGGTGAGCTATCGGCGCGAATGACCGCCGCGCTGGTCCAGCAAGAGTTCACTCGTTAGGGTGACGCCCGTTCGTGATCACCCGACCGCGAGGAGTGCCCGCGATGTCCCGTGTCCCGTTAGCCCGCCGCCGAGTCCTCGCCGCCGGGGCCGCCGCCGCGGTCGTCGTGGCGTTCGATCCGGTGGGGCTCGGCTGGGTGACCAGGGCACAGGCGGACGCGGGCACGGGCGGGCTCGCCGTCCCGGACCTCGACGGCGAACTCGTCACCGACGCGGCGGCGCTGGCCGAGGCCGCCGAGGACTACGGCCAGATCGCGCACCGCCGACCGCGGGCGGTACTGCGGCCCGGCTCGGTGCGGGACATCGTCGAGATCGTGCGGTTCGCCAACCGGAACGGGCTGTCGGTGGCCGTGCGCGGCCAGGCGCACTCCGTGTTCGGCCAGGCCCAGGCCCCGGCGGGGGTGGTGATCGACTCGCGGACGCTCGCCGAGATCCGCTCGGTCGGCCCGGGCGCCGCCGTGGTCGACGCGGGCGTCACCTGGCTCGACCTGGTGCGGGCGACCGTGCCGCGGGGCCTCACCCCGCCCGTCGCCACCGACTACTTGGGGCTGTCCATCGGCGGCACGCTGTCCGTCGGCGGCATCGGCGGCGCCAGCTCCCGGCACGGCCTGCTGGTCGACACCGTCCTGGCGTTGGAGGTCGTCACCGGCGCGGGCGAGTTGGTCCGCTGCTCGCCGCGGGCGAACCGGGAGCTGTTCGACGCCGTCCTCGGCGGACTCGGCCAGTACGCGGTCATCGTGCGCGCGACCGTGGTGCTGGTCCCGGCCGAGACCACCGCCCGGGTGTACCGGCTGAGCTACCCGGACCTCGGCTCGTTCACCGCCGCCCAGCGCACCGCGCTCGCCGACGGCCGGTTCTCCTACCTGGAGGGCCAGGTCGTGCCGGGGGAGGGCGGCTGGGACTTCGTCCTCGAAGGCGTCGTCTACTTCACCCCGCCTAACGCCCCGGACGACGCGCGCGTCGTGCGCGGACTGCCCGCGCCCGCAGCGACCGAGATCGCCGAACTGCCCTATTTCGCCTGGCTGGACCGCATCACCGCGCTCGTCGAGCAGCTCCGCGCGCTCAAGCTGCCGAACCCGTGGCTCAACCTGTTCCTGCCCGACGACGCCACGGACCGCTACGTCGCCGGCCTGCTGTCGCGCCTCGCCCCGGCCGACGTCAACGGCCCGATCCTGCTCTACCCGGTGCCGCGCGGGCGGTTGACCCGGCCGCTTGTCGCGGTGCCGGACAGCCCGGTGGTGTTCCTGCTGTCCATCCTGCGCGCGGTGGCGCCGGACGAGGCGACCGTGCGCAGACTCCTCGCCGACAACCGGGCCGAGTACGAGCGGGCCCGCGCCCTGGGCGCCAAGCAGTACCCGATCGGCGCGATCCCGACGCGTCCCGCGGACTGGCCGTCGCACTACGGCGCCCAGTACCCGCGCGCCCGACACGCGAAGGCCATCTTCGACCCGCGCGGCGTGCTCGCCCCCGAACAGGGCGTGTTCGGCTAGTAGCGGCCCGGATCGCCGAAAGCCGAGGTTGGTGGTAGCCCTCAGCCCGCCGCGCGGACGACCACATCGCGCGCTCCGGCCAGTCGGGCGAGCTGTTCGTCGAAGGTGCACAGCACCGCGCCGTTGGTCTGCGCGGTCAGCAGCACGATCGCGTCCGGCATCTTCAGCCCGGTATGCGCCCGCATGGTGGCCAGCGCGACGGCGTCGGTGGCGGGTAGGTCCAGGGCGACCACGCCGAGCCTGTCGATGGCCTGTTGGACCTGGGCGTAGCGCCCGGTCAGGATCGGGCCGACCAGAACCTCCGCCATGGTCAGGGCACTGACCCGCAGCGGGATGTCCCCCGTGGTGGCCAGCAGCCGGGTGGCCCGCTCGTGATGGGCGTCTCGGGCGTCGAGGTGTGCGATGAGCACGCACGCGTCGAGCACGATCACGCGGGCCACTCCTCGCGCAGTTCGGCCAGGTAGTGCTCGCCGTAGGCGCCGGTACCCGCGCCCGCGGTGTCCGCCACGGCCGCGCGGCGGGCGTCGGCGGATTCCCGCAGCGCCCGGTGGCCTTCGGCGATCAAGCGGTGAAGCAGCTCGCCGGGCCGGTCGCGGAGTTCGGGCCAGCGACCGGCGGCGGTAGCCATGGCCGCGTGCACGGGGTCGGTCTCGGTGATCGTGTGACGCGGTCGCGCGGTCGGCATACCGCCAAGTGTTGCACCTTCGTCGGAAAGTGCAACACCTGGCGGTGGGTCAGGCGGCCTTGGCGGCCTCCACTGGTTCGTCGTCGCGATCGGGGCGATCGGGGGTGCCTCGGTGGCGGAGGGCGAGCAGGCCGCCGACGATCAACGTCACCGCGACGCCCAGGGGTGTGAACCAGGGGAAGGCCAGTGCCACGGTGTCGCCGGACGCCTTGGCGAAGTCGATGCCGACGAAGTCGCCGGACTTCTTGCTGAACTTCACGCCCAGGATGACGAAGGCCATCACCGCCACCGTGGCCAGGAACGCGATGATCGCGTCCAACTGCCGCGCCTTGCGCACCAGCAGGCCGAGCAGGAACGCGCCGAGCAGCGCGCCGTAGGTGTAGCCGGTGATGGCGAGCGCGGTCTCCACGATCGGGTTCTTGGTCGTGGTGAACATCGACGCGAACACGATCAGCGCGCCCGCCCAGACCACCGTCCAGATCCGGCCCTGCTTGAGCAGTTCGGCGTCGGACAACGGGCGCCGCACGACCTTCTGGTAGACGTCGGTGACCGTCGAGGAGGCCAGCGCGCCCAGCGACGAACTCAGCGCGGCGGCGAGGATGCCCGCGATGACGAACCCGGACAGTCCACTCGGCAGCTCGTTGACGATGAACGACGCGAACAACTCGTCATTCGTTGTCAGGCCCAGTTCGGTGACCGGGTTGAGTCCTTTGTAGAACGACCACAGCATGGTGCCGATGAACAGGAACAGGCCGAACTGGAAGAACACCACGACACCGCTGGCGATCAGCGCCTTCTGGCTGGCCTTGACGTCGTTGCAGGCCATGAGCCGCTGCACGATGAGCTGGTCGGCACCGTGCGAGGCCATCGACAGCACCGCGCCGCCGAGCACGGCGGTGATGAACGAGTAGTTGTTGCTCAGCGGGGCGCTGGCGAAGTCGAAGAGCTGGGTCTTGCCCGCGTCGATGGCCGAGCCCAGCCAGCCGTCCGGGAGCTTGCCCGAGAGCACCACGACCACCGCGACGCCGCCCACGACGTACCAGAGCATCTGGATGGCGTCGACCCACACGACCGCGCGGACGCCGCCGAAGAAGGTGTAGACCACCATGGCGACCCCGAGCACGGCGACGATCTGCCAGTACGCGGCGTTCACCCCGTACGCGGCCAGCACGACCTTGATCGGGATGGCGGTGGCGAACAGCCGCACGCCGTCGGCGAGCAGGCGGGTGAACAGGAACGTCACCGACGCGGTGCCCTGCATGCCCGAGCCGAAGCGCTTGCCGAGGAAGTTGTACGCCGTGGTCATGTTGCCCGCGACGTAGCGGGGCAGCAGCACGAACGACACTACGATGCGGCCCATCACGTAGCCGATCGCGAGCTGGAGATAGGTGAAGGCGCCGAGGTAGGCGACCGTCGGCACGCTCAGCACGGTCAGCGTGGAGGTCTCCGCGGACACCACCGACAGGCACGCGACCCACCAGGAGATCTTGCCTTCGCCGACGAAGTAGTCGTTGGCCGACTTCTGTCTGCCCGCGATCAGGATGCCCAGCACGGGCATGCCGACCAGGAAGACCACGATGATCGCGAGGTCAAGGGCGCGCACGAGATCCTCCAACTTGCTCGGGGACGGGGGTGACGATCCGCAGGGAGTGCACGGGTCCTGCCGCCGGGTCCGGCAGCCGCACGGGCGTGGCGCCGGGAGTGATGCTGCCGAGCAGCCGGGGGCCCGCGGCCCCGGTCGCGGCGTCCACCGGGATGCCCTGCCAGGTGAGGAAACCCAGCAGCGCGGCGAGGTACGCCTCCTTGGCGTCGACGGGCACGCCCAGTTCGGCGGTGGTGGTCAGCTCGGCGGGGGCGAGGGCGGCGGCCAGCGCGGTCATCAGCGCCGGGTTGTGCACGCCGCCGCCGGAGGCGAGGACCCGGGTGACGCCGTGCGCGCGGCAGGCGTCGGCGACGGTGGCCGCGGTCAGCGCGACCAGGGTGGCCAGCAGGTCCGCGTCGCCCACCGCGGGCACCCGGCCGAGCGCGGCGGCCAGGTGTCCGTCGTGGAAGTACTCCTTGCCGGTCGACTTCGGCGGCGGGGCCGCGTAGTACGGGTCGGCCAGCAGGACGTCGAGCAGGTCGCGGCGGACGGTGCCGCGGGCGGCGAGCGCGCCGTCGGTGTCGCGGTCGGCTCCGGTGCGCAGCCGGGCCGCGGTGTCGAGCAGGGCGTTGGCGGGGCCGGTGTCGAAGGCGACCGCGGGGGAGCCGGGCGCGAGGACGGTGACGTTCGCGATGCCGCCGAGGTTCAGCGCGGCGACCGGTGCGTCCGATATGTCCGATGTGGACAGCGTTGGTGTGGACAGCAGAAGTCTGTCTAGGACAACCGCGAGGGGGGCGCCGTGTCCGCCGGCGGCGACGTCGCGGGCGCGCAGGTCGGCGACCACCGGCAGGCCCGTCGCCTCCGCGATCCACGCGGGCTGCCCGACCTGCAGGGTGCCGCGGCAGGTGCCGCCGTCGACCCAGTGGTAGAGCGTCTGGCCCAGGGACGCCACCAGGTCGGCGCCGTCCGCGCCGATCGCGGCGACGGCGGCGCGGGCGAACGCGCGGCCGACCTCGGTGTCCACACGGCACAGCCGCTCGGCCGTACACCCGTTCGGCGGCAACGCCTCCAGCAGCATGGCGCGCAGTTCGGCCGGGTACGCGACGTCGATGTGGCGCACCGGCAGCAGTTCCACCGCGCCGTCGCGCACGCGCAGGTCGACCACCGCGACGTCGATGCCGTCCATCGACGTACCGGAGATCAGCCCGACCACGCGGCACCAGTCCATGGTCTTGTGGTCTATTCCACCCGGCGTGGATGCGCAAGAGGCAAGTTGGTTATTGACCAAATTGGTGTAGACCTGGTTTGTGGCTCACCGGGCGCGGCGGCCGGTGGCCCGGCCGGGTGGGGTGCGAGGATGGCCGGGTGTCGAGCACCGTGATCGTCATCCTCGTCGTCGTCCTCGTGCTGCTGGTCGCCGCCCTGGTCACCGGCGTCGTGCTGGCCAGGCGCAGGCGGATCAGCCTGGGCGAGACGCCGCCCGAGGTCGAGCGGGCGCCGCGGCCCAAGGGCGGCGGCTACCAGGCGGGCGGCGGGATCAGCCTGGCCCCCGGCGGCGCCCCGCCGCACCCGGCGGGCGACCGGACCGAGGTCGACGGCCAGCCCGGCGTCGGCGACGACGCGTCGGTGCCGCGCGACTCCGAGCGGCGCGACATCGTCGACGTGGTCCTCCCGGACGCCACACTGCCGGGAATCGAGACAGTGCCGGGAATCGAGACAGTGCCGGGAACCGAGACAGCCCCGGACTCCGACCCGCCGACCGAGCGCATCCCGGTCCAGTCGGAGCCGATCACCGAGCGCATCCCGGTCCAGACAGCGCCGTCCGTCGAGGAGATCGCCCCGACCGCGGGCCGCCTGGAGCGGCTGCGCGGGCGGCTGGCGCGGTCCCGGTCGGCGTTCGGCCAGGGCCTGCTCGGCCTGCTCGGCGCGGGCGACCTGGACGAGGACTCCTGGTCCGACATCGAGGACACCCTGCTGCTCGCCGACCTCGGCGCCGCCACCACCGAGGAGATCGTGGACCGGCTGCGCACCGAGCTGGTGGCCCGCGGCGTGCGCAGCCCCGAGCAGGCCCGCGCGCTGCTCCGCGAGGTCCTGATCGACGCGCTGCACCCGGCGATGGACCGCGCCGTCCGCGCCCTCCCGCACGCCGACGGCGCCCCCGCCCTGGTCCTGGTGGCGGGCGTCAACGGCACCGGCAAGACCACCACCACCGGCAAACTCGCCCGCGTCCTGGTCGCCGACGGCCGCACGGTGGTGCTCGGCGCCGCCGACACCTTCCGCGCCGCCGCCGCCGACCAGCTCCAGACCTGGGGCGACCGGGTGGGCGCCGAGACCGTGCGCGGCAAGGAAGGCGCCGACCCCGCCGCGGTGGCGTTCGACGCGGTCAAGGCGGGCCGCGCGGCCGGGGTGGACGCCGTGCTGGTCGACACCGCGGGCAGGCTGCACACCAAGACCGGCCTGATGGACGAACTCGGCAAGGTCAAGCGCGTGGTGGAGAAGCAGGCCAAGATCGATGAGGTGCTCCTCGTCCTCGACGCCACCACCGGCCAGAACGGCCTCACCCAGGCCAGGGTGTTCGCCGAGGTGGTCGACGTCACCGGCATCGTGCTGACCAAGCTCGACGGCACCGCCAAGGGCGGCATCGTGTTCCAGGTGCAGCGCGAACTCGGCGTCCCGGTCAAGCTGGTCGGCCTCGGCGAGGGCGCCGACGACCTCGCCCCGTTCGACCCGGCCGCCTTCGTGGACGCCCTGCTCGGCTGAGGCACGATCTCGTGCAAACGGATGAGGACATCCGGGTGGCCCGGGGGCACCGTGTCGGGTGTGGACCTCGTTCGAGTCTGGCTAGTCGACGACCATGAGCTGCTGACCGAGGCACTCGCCGCGCGGCTGTCGCGGCTGCCCGACCTCTGGGTGCTCGGCCGTTCGACCACCGACGACCCGCACCTGCACACCCGGCTCGCCATGGAGCGGCCGAACGTGATCGTCTTCGAACCCGAGTCCGACCGCGACCTCGCGGACGCGCTGCACGCGGCCGTGCCCGCCGCGCACCTGGTCGCGCTCACCGGCAGCCACGACCTGATCCGCGCGGTGGCCGCCGCCCGGGCGGGCGTGGCCGCCTGGATCCCGAAGGAGTCGAGCACTGAGCATCTCGTCGCCGTGTTGCGCGGCGTCTGCCTCGGTCACTCCTGGTATCCGCCCGAGTACCTCGGTCCCGTGCTGCGCGGCCTGCGCGAGGACGCGCGCCGGTCACGCCTGGGCCAGGGGCCGCTCGACGCGCTGTCGGTGCGCGAACGCGAGGTGCTGGCCTGTCTGGTCGACGGCAAGCGGGGTGCGGAGATCGCCGCGGGCCTGGGGCTGTCCGCCAACACTGTGCGCACTCACACCCACAGCCTGTACGCGAAACTCGGCGTGCACTCCCGGCTGGCGGCCGTCAGCCTGGCGCGCGACGCCGGGATGGCCACGACCGGGCCCGATCCCGTCCAGACGACGTAGCCCGCCTCATCCAGCGGGCCGAGCCACCCGCGTTCGTCGGAACCTACGGTCGGTGCGGGCGGAGTCGAGAGGGACTCACTGCTGCCCGCAGCAGGGGGTGGAGGCGTGGTGTTCGGTCGCTTGATGCGCCGATGATCCCGGCGTGGCTGCTCGCCGTCCTGACAACGGGCGTCGGATTCCTCGTCAGGGCCGTCTTCGGCATGCTGCACCGCGACCGGGAGCGCGGCTCGCTCGCGGTGTCGCGCGGTGAACCGGTGCTCGGCGAGGTGGCGGTGCTCATTCCCGCGCGCGACGCCGAGGGGGAGATCGAGGCCGCCATCGACGCCGCGGCCAGGCTGGTGCCCCGCACCGACATCCACGTCGTGTCCGACGAGTCCGCCGACAACACCGTCGACGTGGCGCACGCGCGCGGGGTGAACGTCGCCGAGACGCTGACCACGCTGGGGCGCGCGGGCGCGGTCGCGGCGGGCGTCGAGGGCTTCAAGCTGGCCGACCGCTACACCTACCTGCTGGTCCTCGACGTCGACCACCGCCCGGCCCCGAGCTTCCTTGACCGGACGCTGCCGCTGTTCGACGACCCCGAGGTGGTCGCGGTCGCGGGCTACGCGCACACCGAGTGGGAGACCGCTCGGCGCACCCCGGTCGGCCGGGTCCTCACCGCCTATCGGGCTCGTACCTACGCCGTGGTCCAGTGGCTGCTGACGGTGGCCCGCACCCGTCCGGGCGCCGAGGCCTCCCGGTGGCTGCCCAGTCCGGCGCGGATGGTCCGGGCCAGCGCGCTGGCCGAGTTGGAGGTCGCCCCCACCGGGCTCGCGATCACCGACTTCGACCTCTCCCTGCAGGTCTACCGGCGCGGACTCGGCCGCGTGGTGGTCGTGCGCGGCGCGCTCGTCGGCACCCGCGACCCGGACGACCTGCGCACCTATCTCCGGCAGACCCGCCAGTGGGCGCTGGGGTTCTGGCAGGCACTGCGCCGCGGTGTCCGCCCGCGCGTCGTGCTCGGCTACGCGGCCGACCAGGTCGTGACCGCGCTGGTGCTGGTGGCGGTGCCGGTGCTGCTCGCGACGGGGCTGGTCACCTGGCAGGCGGCGCTGGTGGGCGTGCTCCTGCCGGACTTCGTGCTGACCCTGCTCGTCGCCCTGCTGCGGCGCGACGCCCGCTACCTGCTGCCGGGCCTGGCCTTCTCGGCCGTGCGCGTCGTCGACGCCGCGGTGCTGCTGGCCGCGCTGCCGCGTGGGCTGTTCGGCAAGCCGGTGCCCGCCGCGTGGCTGAGCCCGGTGCGCGGCATGGCGCCCGAGCCCGCCCTCGACACCGCACCCGCCGTCGCACTCGCAGCCAGGACGACACCCGGAGCCGTGTCCGTGGCAGTGCCCGAAGCCGAGCAGGCACCAGAAACCGTTGCCGAGCAGGAACCTGAAGCCGCTGCCGAGCCGGTACTCGACGTGGCAGCCGAGCAGGCACCAGAAGCGGGTGCCGAGGCAGTGCCCGAAGCCATGGCCGAGACAGTGCCCCCCACCGCGGCCGAGTCAGTGCCCGCCGCGGCGAGCGCCAAGCCGCCGTGGTGGCGGACCCGGTCCGCCGCCGGGCTCGGTTGGGCGCTGGCCGCCCTGTCCGCCGCCGCGCTGACCGTCCGGGTCGCGCTGACCTCGGCGACGCTGCCCGTGACCGCCGCCGAGCCCACGCTCGTGGACGCCGCGTTCGGCCGGGTCGCGGGGCTGGACGGGGTGCCGGTGCCCACCGGGCTCGCCACCACCAATCTGCAACTCGTCGTCTACGGGGCGGTGACCAGGGCGTTCGACCGCTACGGCAGCGTGCTGACCAGCGCGCGCGAGCTGTCCGTCGCGGCCGTCGGCGGCACGGCGCTGTTCCTGATCCTGTTCGCGGTCACGCTGCGGCTGCGGCCGCTCGCGGTGGCCGTCGCCCTGGCCGCGGCGACCGTCTGCGGGCCGGTCGTCGCCGCGTTGGTGCCGGTCGGGCCCGGGGTGATCGCGGCGGCCTGGCTGGCGGTGGCCGCCGCCGCCACCGGGCTGGCGGTCGCCCGGCGGGACGCGCGGCCGATCACCGTCGTGGTGCTGGCACTGCCCGGCGCGCTGGTGACCGCGCCCGCGCTGGTCGTTCCGCTCGCCGTGGGCGCGGCCGTGTGGTGCGCGGGCGCCCGGTCGCGGCTGCCCGGGTGGCGGTGGCCCGCGGCGATCGGCGGCGCGCTCGCGGTGGGGGCCGGGGCCTGGGTGGCGCTGTCCGCGCTCGGTGTCCTCACTGTCCCGCTCGCCACGGTGCCCGGGGCGCAGCGTTCGGCGCTGCTCGCCGGGTGCGTGGTCGCCGCCGCGGGCGGCCTGCTGATCGCCCGGACCCGGGCGCTCGCCGCCGGGGTGGTCGCCGCGGCCGTGGTCGCCGCGCTGCTCGGGCCGGGTGGCGACGCGCTGGTGCCCGCCGGTCTCGCGGGCGCGCTGTTCGTGGTGACGCTGCTCCTGCACGAACTCGGCGAGCGGGTGCCCGTGGGCGGCATCGCCGTGGCGGGCCGCGCGGGGGTGGCGCTCGCCGCGCTGGCCGTGCTCGCCGGGGCGGCCTGGGGTGCGCCGCGGCAGCCGCCGTCCGCGCCCGTGGTCGACCACCGCGCCGTCGTCACCTGGTTCACCGCCGCCGCCGACCCCGCCGCCGCCCTGTCGGCGCCGCCGCTGCTGTGGTCCGAGCTGCGCCGCGACCTGGTCGACGCGGGTCAGTCCGCCGCGCGGGCCCGCCCGAGCGGGCCCGCCGACCTCACTGTGTCCACAGTGGACGATCCGGCGCCGCCGCTGGCCCGCTTCGGCGGCCTGACCGTGCGGCTGACCGGCACCGGCGCGGGCTACATCGTCGACGGCAACCGCACCGCGGCGGGCGCCCAACTCGCCCGCAACACCCGGATCGACGCCGCCGAGGACGTGCGCGCCGCGCTGCGCGAGGGCCGCGTCGACCTACGGGCGATGACCGTGCTCGCCGAGATCTGCGCCACGTACGACATCACCGTGGCCTCGACCCTCAACCCGGCGGCCGAGCGCGGCTCCGGGCTCCCGCACCGCACCGTCGTGCTGTCCGAAGTGGACGGTAAGCCGGTCGCCGACCCGGTGATCGCCGCCGCGCTGCGCGAGTGGCTCGCCGCGCAGCGGCCCCCGTACGCGCCCGACGACGTTCGCCGCACGCCCCGAGGTGTCGAGCTCACCTGGCGGCTCCCGACCCTGACCGATGCCGCTCCGCGACTACCTCCCCGATAGAGGAGAACCCATGTCCAAGAACCCCAGACGCTCGCTCGTCGCGCTGCTGGCCGTCGGCCTGCTGGCGGCGCTGATCGCGGGCGTGGCACCCGCGCACGCGGCGACCGGCACCTACCTGCGCCTCGCGCACCTGTCGCCGGACACGCCCAACGTGGACGTGACCGTCACCAACTTCGCCCGCCCGGACTGGTCGGTGAAGCTGAACGGCGTCGGCTACGGCGACGTCTCGGGGTACCAGCGGATCGAGCCCGGCACCTACACCGTCGCCATGCGCGCGGCGGGCGCCCCGCCGTCGAGCAAGCCGGTCATCACCGCCACGCTCGACGCGACCGACGGCCGCGCGTACACCGTCGCGGGGCTCGGCGCGTTCAGCACGCTAGCGCTGCGGGTGCTCGACGACGACATCACGCTGCCGCCCGCGGGCCAGGCGCGGATGCGGGTGGTCAACGCGGCGCCGAACGCGGGCGAGCTGGACATCGACCGGGCGGGCGTGCCGGTGATCGAGCGCGCCGCGTTCGGCGAGGCCACCGCCTACACCCTGGTCGACGCGGGCTCGACGGTGCTGCAGGTGGTGCCGAAGGGTGCGCCCGCGACCGACCTGCCGGTGACGCTCGACCCGGGCGGCGTCTACAGCATCCTGGTGCTCGAACGCGCGGGCGGGCTCACCGCCGTGGTCCGGGCCGACGCCAAGGGCGCCGAGATCGTGCCGACCGGCGGGGTGGAGACCGGGTTCGGCGGCCTGGCGCTCAGCGCCACGCTGGGCCTGCTGGTCGCCGCGGGTGCCGCGGGCGGGCTGTTCACCGTCGTGGTGTTCCGCCGCCGCCGCAGCGGATGACGGCAGGCTCGATCCGGGTCGCGCTCGGTGCGCTCGCGGCCGCGGCCTGCCTGGTGGTGTCGTTCGGGGTCGCGGGCGCGGGGCGCGATCCGGCGCCGCCCGCCCCGACCACGGCGCCGCCCGCGCCCACGTGGTTCGTGGCGACCGAGTCCGTCGACCGGGGTCCGGTCCGACCGATCCGGGTGCGCATCCCGGCGATCGGCGTGGACAGCACCCTGGTCGACCTGGGCGTCGACGGCGCTGGCGTGCTGGTGCCGCCCGAGTCGGCGGACACCGTGGGGTGGTTCACCGCCGGGCCCGCGCCCGGTTCGGTCGGTCCCGCGCTGCTCGCCGGGCACGTCGACTCCCGGGCGGGGCCAGGCGTGTTCTTCCGGCTCGGCGACCTGCGGCCGGGCGACACCATCGAGGTGGACCGCGCGGACGGCAGCCGGGTTGTGTTCTCCGTCGCATCCACCACGCGCGCGCCGAAGGAGGCTTTCCCCACCGATCTGGTCTACGCGCCCACCCCCGTGCCGGAGTTGCGGCTGGTCACCTGTGGTGGCGCGTTCGACCGAGCCGTGCGCAGCTACCAGGACAACGTGATCGTCGAGGCGGTTCTCGCGAACGGGTGAGATTGTCGGCGCAACGAAAACCGGGTCGGCGCCGACTTTCGTAGTGAGAATCTTCCTGGGGGGCACATGAGCCAGCCTGACGACCCACGCATGGGCACTGGGCGAAGACAGACCGACTGGTACAGCCCGGCCGCGCTGCGCGACCTGCTGCACGACCTCGGCCACAACCTGGCCACCGTCGCCCTGCTCACCGAGTCCGTCATCACCGACGACACGCTCGCCGCGGCGACCCGCGGTCGCGTCGAGTTGATCGCCCAGGAGGTGGCGCGGCTGCTCGACCTGGTGCGCGGCACCTCGTCGACCGACCGGCCGGTGGACGTGCACGGGCTGCTCGGCCAGTTCGTCTCGGTGGTCGCCGCGACCGGCGCGCCGGTCGCGCTGGCCCCCGGCGAGCCCGTCCACCTGCATGTGGACGCCACCCTGCTGTGGCGGGTCGTGGCGAACCTGGTCGACAACGCGGTACGCGCGGCGGGGCAGGCGGGCCGCGTGCGGGTGGCGGTCAAAGGGGCCGCCGGGCGGGTGACGGTCGAGGTCGCCGACGACGGACCCGGCTTCGGCGCCGGTCCGCCCGGCCGCGACGGGCGCGGGCTCGGCATCGTCGATGCCCTCGTGCGGGCGGCGGGCGGCACCATCGACATCCAGCCCGAGTTACCCACCGGTACGCGTATCGCCGTCGTGTTTCCGCGCGATGCGGACTATGACGGACCTTCGGAGGCGACATGACCGACCTGGTCCTGTGCGACGACCACGCCGTCTTCGCCGACGCCTTGGGCGCGGTGCTCGCCCAGCACGGGTTCACCGTCCGCGCCGTCGCGGGAACGGTCGCGGACTGCCTCGACGCGCTGCGCACGCTCCAGCCCGACCTGTGCCTGCTCGACCGGCACCTCGCCGACGGCGACGGCGTCGCCGCGCTGGCCGCGCTCGCGGGCGCCAGCGCGCACACCAAGATCGTGATGTTGACCGCGGACGACGACCCGGCCGCCGTGGCGACCGCGCTCGGCTCGGGCGCGGTCGGCTACCTGCACAAGACCGGCAACGTCCGCGCCCTCGCGCACGCCATGCGCCGCGCCCTCGACGGCGAGGTCGTGGTGGACGTGCCCGCGCCGCGCAGGCAGTCGCGCTCACCCGAGGTCGTCAACGCCCGCAGGCTCGCCGCGCACCTCACCCCGCGCGAGCGCGAGTGTCTCGCGCTGCTGGTCGAGGGCGCGAGCACCGAGCTGATGCGGCGCAAACTGGGCATCTCCACGACCACGGTCCGCACCCACGTGCAGGCGCTGCTGACCAAGCTGGGGGTGCACTCCCGGCTGGAGGCCGCCTCGTTCGCGGTGCGCCACCGGCTGCTCGCCGACGCGGGCGACCGCGCGCCGGGTACCTGAATCGCGTGCCGGGGGCCAGTATGGTCCCCATGGTCGACATCGAGATGCGCGGCGGCCCGGTCGAGCGGGACGCGGAGATCCTGACCCCGGCGGCACTGGAGTTCGTCGCGGGGCTGCACGCCGCCTTCGCCGACCGGCGCGCCGAGCTGCTGGAGCTGCGGACGGTCCGCCGGGCGCGGGCCGCGCGCGACCGGGCGCTGGACTTCCTGCCCGAGACCCGCGAGATCCGCGAGTCGGACTGGCGCGTCGCGCAGGCGCCGCCCGCGCTGACCGACCGCCGGGTCGAGATCACCGGGCCGACCGAGCCGAAGATGGCGATCAACGCGCTCAACTCGGGGGCGAAGGTGTGGCTCGCCGACCTGGAGGACGCCAACACCCCGCACTGGCACAACGTGGTCTCCGGCCAGGTCACCCTGTACGACGCGGTGCGCGGCACGATCGCGTTCACCTCGCCGGAGGGCAAGCGCTACGCGCTGCACCCCGGCGGCACGCCCGCGGTGATCGTGGTCCGCCCGCGCGGCTGGCACCTCGACGAGAAGCACCTGCTCGTCGGCGGCAGGCGCGCGGTCGGCGCGCTGGTCGACTTCGGTCTGCACTTCTTCCACAACGCCCAGGCCGCGCTGGACCGGGGCGCCGGGCCGTACTACTACCTGCCCAAGATGGAGAGCCACCTTGAGGCGCGGCTGTGGAACGACGTGTTCACCCACGCCCAGCGCGAACTCGGCATCGCGCCGGGGACGGTCCGCGCGACCGTGCTCATCGAGACCATCCCGGCCGCGTTCGAGATGGACGAGATCCTCTACGAGCTGCGCGAGCACGCCGCGGGGCTCAACGCGGGTCGCTGGGACTACCTGTTCAGCCTGATCAAGTACTTCCGCGACGCCGGGCCGGAGTTCGTGCTGCCCGACCGCGACAGCGTCACGATGACCGCGCCGTTCATGCGCGCCTACACCGAACTGCTGGTGCGCACCTGCCATCGGCGCGGCGCGTTCGCGATGGGCGGGATGGCCGCGTTCATCCCGAACCGGCGTGATCCCGAGGTCACCACCCGGGCGCTGGCGAAGGTGCGCGAGGACAAGGGCCGCGAGGCGGGCGACGGGTTCGACGGCTCGTGGGTCGCCCACCCCGACCTGGTGCCGGTGTGCCGCGAGGTCTTCGACGGCGTGCTGGGGGAGCGCCCCAACCAGCTCGACCGGCTCCGCGGCGACGTCGTCGTCACCGCCCGCGACCTGCTCGACGTGGCCGCGACCCCCGGCTCGGCGACCGCGGCCGGGCTGCGCGCCGCGGTCGACGTCGGGGTGCGGTACCTGGTGTCGTGGCTCGCGGGCAACGGCGCCGCCGCGATCCACAACCTGATGGAGGACGCGGCCACCGCCGAGATCTCCCGCTCGCTGGTCTGGCAGTGGGTGCGCAACGGCGTGGTCCTGGACGACGGCGCGAAGGTGACCGACGACCTGGTCCGCGCGGTCCTCGCCGACGTCCGCGCCGAGCTGTCCGACCTCGACCAGGTGGACATCGCGGCCGAGCTGTTCGCGGAAGTGGCGCTGGCGCAGGACTATCAGGACTTTCTCACCGTGCCCGCCTACGAGCGGATCTGACATGCGCACTACCCTCGACGGCGCCCTGGTGAACGACCTCGTCGCCGAACTGTCCGAAGTAGACAGTGAGCGGGCGCGGAGGTACCCGGGCGACCGCGGCACCCGCCAGCCCGTGCACACCTGCTACGTCCCCGCCGACCGCGTCCGCGCCGACCTGCCCGCGCGGTGGGGCGCCGCGGCGCTCGCCGCGCTCGACGAACACGCGCCCGACCCGGCCGCGCTGGCCGGGATCGCCGGTGTGCCCGCGGAACTGGCGCCGACGGTGTACGAGCGGGTCCGCGCCAAACTCGCCGCCGAGCCGGTCGAGGACCTGCGGATCGACTTCGAGGACGGCTACGGCGTGCGCGCCGACTCCGACGAGGACGCCGACGCCCTGCACGCCGCCCGGCTGCTCGCCGACTGGCGGCTGACCGGCGCGGGCATTCGGATGAAGTCCTTCGACAGCACCGAGTTGCTGCTGCGCGGAGTTCGCACGCTGGACCTGGTGCTCACCGAACTCGGCGAGGTGCCCGCGGGGTTCGCGCTGACCTTCCCCAAGGTCACCGCGCCCGAACAGGTGGCGGCCCTGGTGGACCTGCTGGGCATCCTGGAGCGGCGCCTCGGACTCGCCGCGGCGGCGCTGCGGTTCGAGATCCAGATCGAGACCACCCAGGCGGTGATCGACCACACCGGCCGCTTCGCCATCCCCGGTCTCATCGCCGCGGGCCAGGGCCGCGTGTCCGGCCTGCACTTCGGCACCTACGACTACACCGCCGCCTGCGGGCTCGACGCCGCGCAGCAGCACCTGGCGCACCCGGCGTGCGACTTCGCCCGGCACGCCATGCAGGTGTCCGCCGCGGGCACCGGGGTGCGGCTGTCCGACGGGTCCTCGAACGTGCTCCCGGTGGGCGACGCCGACGCCGTCCAGCACGGCTGGCGCACGCACTACCGGCTGGTGCGCCGGTCGCTGGAGCACGGTTTCCACCAGGGCTGGGACCTGCACCCGGCGCAGTTGGTCACCCGCTACGCCGCCGTGTACGCCTTCCACCTGGAATCCGCCGAGGCCAACGGGCGCAGGCTCGCCGCGTACGTCGGGCGGATCGGCGGGTCGGTGCTCGACGAGCCCGCGACGGCCGCCGCGCTCGCCCTGTCGCTGCGTCGGGCGGTGGACTGCGGCGCGCTGACCGCCGCCGAGGTGGCCGGGTACTCGGGGCTGACCGCGGCCGATCTCGACGCCTTGGTGGACCGCCGGTGAACGTCGTCTTCCGTGCGGCGCGCTGCGTGACCGGTGGTGCCGAGGTGCCCGCGTGTGTGCGCGTGCGCGACGGCCGAATCGTCGCGGTGGAACCGATCGACGCCCCGGTCGGCGACGCCCGGGTGGTCGATCTCGCGCCGGACGAGGTGCTGCTGCCCGGTCTGGTGGACACTCACGTGCACGTCAACGACCCTGGCCGCGCCGACTGGGAGGGCTTCCCGACGGCGACCCGCGCGGCCGCGGCGGGCGGCGTGACGACCATTGTGGACATGCCGCTCAACAGCCTGCCGCCGACCACGGACCTGCGGGCGCTGGAGATCAAGCGGTCCGCCGCCCACGGCCGAGTGCACGTCGACGTCGGCTTCTGGGGCGGCGCGGTGCCCGGCAACGCGGGCGAACTGGCCGCGCTGCACGCGGCGGGTGTGTTCGGCTTCAAGTGTTTCCTGCTCGACTCCGGCGTCGAGGAGTTCGGTCACCTGGACCCCACCGAACTGGTCGAGCACCTGCGCGTGACGGCCGGGCTGGGCGCGCTGATGATCGCGCACGCCGAGGACCCCGGCGAGATCGACCGCGCTCCGGTCGCCGATGGGCGCGCCTATCAGGGTTTCCTCGCCTCCCGGCCGCGCGCGGCCGAGGACACCGCGATCGCGGGCCTGATCGCGGCGGCGCGCGAGACCGGTGCCCGCGCCCATGTGGTCCATCTGTCCTCTTCGGACTCGTTGGCGGCGATCGCGGCGGCGCCGGGGGTCAGCGCGGAGACGTGCCCGCACTACCTGACCTTCGCCGCGGAGGATGTTCCCGACGGTGCCACCGAGTTCAAGTGCTGCCCGCCGATCCGCGAGGCCGACAACCGCGAGCGCCTCTGGCGCGGCCTCGCCGACGGGGTGATCGGGCTCGTGGTGAGCGACCACTCGCCGTGCACACCCGAGCTGAAACGGTTCGACACCGGCGATTTCGGCGCGGCCTGGGGCGGCATCGCGAGCCTGCAACTGGGGTTGGCCGCGGTGTGGACCGGCGCCCGCGCGCGCGGCCACGGCTTGGTCGACGTGGCCCGGTGGATGGCCGCCGCGCCTGCCGATCTCGTCGGCCTGCGCCGCAAGGGCGCCATCGAGCCGGGCCACGACGCCGACCTGTGCGTGCTCGCCCCGGACGAGGAGTTCACTGTGGACGCCGCCACGCTGCACCACCGCAACCCGGTCACCGCCTACCACGGCACCCGGCTCAGCGGTGTCGTGCGGTCGACGTGGCTGCGCGGTGTCGAGGTGACCGGGGAACCGTGCGGCGAACTGCTGGAGAGGGGAAACGCGTGACCGAATCGGTGTGGACGACGTTGCCGGACTTGGCATCCCGGCGGTTCGGCGGCTCGGTGGTGTGGGCCAACGACGAGACTTTCGCCGAGCGGGAGAACCTGCTCACCGCGGCGGCGCCGGGGTTCCGCCCGTCGACGTTCGGCCACAAAGGACAGATCTACGACGGCTGGGAGACCCGCCGCCGCCGCGAACCGGGCGACGACCACGCCATCGTGCGCCTTGGTCTGCCCGGCGTGGTCCGGGGAGTCGTGGTGGACACGGCGTTTTTCACCGGCAACTACCCGCCCGCGTGCACCGTGTCCGCCTGCGCCGTTCCCGGCTACCCGAGCCCCGACGAACTGCACGCGGCGGACTGGCACACCATCGTGCCACGAGCCGATCTTCGCGGCGACACCCGAAACCCGTTCGACGTCACCGCGGAGCGGCGTTTCACCCACGTCCGTCTCACCATTCACCCCGACGGCGGCGTGGCCCGGCTGCGTGTGCACGGCGACCCCGTGCCCGACCCGGCGCTGGTGGACCTGGACTCGATGGACCTGGCCGCACTGGAGCACGGCGGCCGCGTCGTGGCGTGCAGCAACATGTTCTACTCCAACCCGGGCAATCTGCTGGCCCCCGGCTTCGCCGCGGTCATGGGCGACGGCTGGGAAACCGCCCGCCGCCGCGACGAGGGCAACGACTGGGTCGTCGTTCGGCTGGCAGGTGAGGGAATCGTCCGCCTGGCGGAACTGGACACCAGCCACTTCAAGGGAAACGCCCCCGGCTGGGCCACCCTGTCCGGCTGCGCGGGCAACCCCGACGACCCGGCCGCGTGGTCGCCCCTGCTGGCCCGCACGCGTCTCCAGCCGGACACCCGCCACCGCTTGCTGATCCCGGACTCCCAGCCGACAACCCACGTGCGCCTGGATATCCACCCCGACGGCGGCATGGCCCGGCTACGCCTGCACGGCTCCCTCACCGACCAGGGCAAAGTCGCTTTCCTGCGCCACTACACCGAAACCGCGTGAGTCCGGCGCGGGCGATGCCTGCTGCCCGTGCGCCCGTACGGTCCTTTGTGGACGGTCAGCCGAGGGCTGCCGTCAACCGCCGTCCGCGTTCCTCTGGGGTCTGCCGGGGGCAGCTAACGCATTTCGCCTCACCGGTCGCCGCGTAGATCAAGCAGCAGGAGGCCCGCCGCACCACGGCCCGCCCGGCGACGGAGACGAATCGCGGCACCGGGAGTTCCGGTCCCACCGCCGCCGCCAACCCGACCGCGTCCGCCGCCGCGCCGCCTGCCCACAACACCCGATTGGCCAGCGAATCCGTCGCGATCGCCCACAGCGCCCGCTCCGGCGCACCGGTCACCCCCGCGATCGCGGCCGCCGCCGAACCGATCACCGATCGCAGGCGGGGCCCCGGTTCCGCGCACACCACCTCAGCCCGCGCCGCCAGCGGTCGCCCGTCCGGGTGCAGGTACAGCGTCACCGATCCCGGGTCCAGCGCCACCCCGGCCGCCACCAGCGACTCCACCGTCGGCGCCAGCAGCACCGAACTCGCCGAGTACCACCACAGCACGCCCAACACCGTCCGGTCGGCGCACCGGTACCGCTTGCCCGCCGCCACGATCTGCGCGTCCACCCAGTCGGCGTCCGTCAGCACGGAGACCGGCGCGGACGCCAGCCCGGCCACCGCCGCCCCCGCGTGGTGCGGCAACCGCGCGTTCAGCACCCGGTACACCTGCCGCGCGTCGGCCGTCATGGCGACGCTCGTCGCGCCGACCGGCCCCCGCCGTCCGACACCGCCCCGCGTCCGCCCACGGCGGCCACGTTACCGGGACGCTTCTGTAGTCGACCCCGCACCGCAGGTGCTGGAAATGTGGCCGTAACACAACCCGGTCGACAGTTCACCGCCGTGAAACCTGGGACGCCATCCGGTGAAACAGACCAATCGGATGCTTCGCGTCAATCAATAGGTTCACGGGAGGACGTAGTGAACACAGGAGACACAGCCTGGGTGCTGGCGAGTTCCGCGTTGGTCATGCTGATGACCCCGGGTCTCGCCTTCTTCTACGGCGGCATGGTGCGCGCGAAGAGCGTGCTCAACATGCTCATGATGAGTTTCATCGCGTTGGCCGTCGTCAGCGTGCTGTGGGTGCTCTACGGCTACAGCCTCGCCTTCGGCAACGACGTCGGCGGCGGCCTGGTCGGCGGCCTCGACTTCGCCGGCCTCAAGGACACCATCGGCACCCTGGTGGGTGTGGCGCCCGCCGACCCGGCGGCACCGTGGGTCGACGGCCACCAGATTCCGCACCTGGTCTTCATCGTCTTCCAGTTGATGTTCGCGATCATCACCTGCGCGCTCATCTCCGGCGCCATCGCCGACCGCGCGAAGTTCTGGGCGTGGACGATCTTCGTCGGCGTGTGGGCGACGCTGGTCTACTTCCCGGTCGCGCACTGGGTGTTCAACTTCAACGCCGTCACCGGCGCGGAGTACGTCGGCGGCTGGATCGCCAACACCCTCGGCGCGCTCGACTTCGCGGGCGGCACGGCCGTGCACATCAACGCGGGCGCCGCGGCCCTGGCGTTGGTGCTGGTCCTCGGCAAGCGCAAGGGCTGGCCGCGCGAGCCCATGCGGCCGCACAACCTGCCGTTCGTCCTGCTGGGCGCCGGTCTGCTGTGGTTCGGCTGGTACGGCTTCAACGCGGGCTCGGCGCTCGGCGCGAGCGACCTCGCGGGCGTCGCGTTCATCACCACCACCGCGGCCACCGCGACGGCCGTGCTCGGCTGGCTCATCGTGGAGCAGATCCGCGACGGCAAGCCGACGACCCTCGGCGCGGCCTCCGGTGCCATCGCAGGCCTGGTCGCGATCACCCCGGCGTGCGGTTTCGTCAGTCCGCTCGGCGCGCTGGCCATCGGTCTGGTCGCAGGCGTGGTCTGCGCCCTCGCGGTGAGCCTCAAGTACAAGCTGGGCTACGACGACTCGCTCGACGTGGTCGGCGTGCACCTGGTCGGCGGCCTCATCGGCACCGTGCTGATCGGCGTCTTCGCCACCACCAGCGTCAACGCCGCGGGCAAGGACGGGCTGATCAGCGGTGGCGGCTTCGGCCTGCTCGGCAAGCAGGCGCTCGCCGCGGGCGCGGTCATGGTCTACTCGTTCGTCGCCACGTACATCATCGCCTTCGTCATCCAGAAGACGATCGGTTTCCGGGTCTCCGATGAGGCCGAGGCCACCGGCATCGACGAGGCCGAGCACGCCGAGAGCGGCTACGAGTTCTCCAGCCTGCGCGGCGGCGGATCCTCGCTCGGCAAGACCGCGGATGTGTTGGCGCAGAAGGTGTCCGCAAGTGCGGGCAAGGAAGGATGACGGACATGAAGCTCGTCACCGCGATCATCAAGCCGTTCACCCTCGATGACGTGAAGGCGGCGCTGGAGCAGGTCGGCGTGCTCGGCATGACGGTCAGCGAGGTCCAGGGCTACGGCAGGCAGAAGGGCCACACCGAGGTCTACCGCGGCGCGGAGTACTCGGTCGACTTCGTGCCGAAGATCCGAATCGAGGTCCTCGTCGACGACGCGACCAGCGACAAGGTCATCGACGCGGTCGTCGAAGCGGCCCGCACCGGCAAGATCGGCGACGGCAAGGTCTGGGTCACCCCGGTCGAGACCGTGGTCAGGGTCCGCACCGGAGAGCGCGGCACGGACGCGATCTAGCCAATGAGCACGGGGGACAGGGGCACACCGGAAGGTGCCACCCCGACGGCGGCGGACCTGGTGCTCGCCCGCGACCGGTTGCTCGGTCCGGTCGTGGGGACCAGGTCCGCGAGCCTGTCCGGGCACCGGCTCGCGCCCGCCGCCCTGCGGGAGGCGCTGGCCGACCTGCACGAGTTCTGGCTGACGGCGCACGCCGCGCAGGCGGGGGTCGGCGGTCGCGGCGAGGGCGTCGCGCTGCTGGCGGTCGGCGGCCTCGGCAGGCGCGAGCTGGTCCCGTTCTCCGATCTCGACCTGGTGCTCGTGCACGACGGCCGCAAACCGGTGGACCAGGTCGCCGAGCGGCTCTGGTACCCGCTGTGGAACTCGGGTGTCGGCCTGGACCACTCGGTGCGCACGGTCGGCGAGGCGCTGGAGGTCGCGTCCGCCGACCTGCGCACCGCCATGGGCCTGCTCGACGCCCGACACATGGCGGGCGACGCCGAGATCGCCGTGCGGCTCGCGACAGCCGCACGCGACCAGTGGCGGACCGGGGTGCGCAAGCGCCTCGGCGAGCTGATCGAGTCGGTGCGCCTGCGCTGGCGGCGCGCGGGCGAGGTCGCGCACTGGGTCGAGCCCGATCTCAAGCACGGCCGCGGCGGCCTGCGCGACCTGGCCGTGCTCGACGCGCTCGCGCTGGCGCAACTCATCGACCGGCCCGCCGCCGAGGTCGCCGAGGCGCACACCCTGCTGCTCGACACCCGCACCGAACTGCGCCGCATCGCCGGGCGCCCGCGCGACGTGCTGCGTCCGCAGGACGGCGACGAGATCGCCGCCGCGCTCGGCATGGGCGACCGGTTCACCCTGGCCCGCGCCCTGTCCAGGGCGGGCCGGACCGTCGCCTACGCCATCGACGTCGCGCTGCGCTCCACCGGCGCGGCCACCCCCAGCCGCAAGGTGCTCGGCATGCTGCGCCGTGGCCCCGAGCGCCGTCCGCTCGACGAAGGCGTGGTGCTGCACGGCAGCGAGGTCGCCCTCGCCCGCGACGCCGACCCGGCCAAGGATCCCGGCCTGCTGCTGCGCGTCGCCGCCGCCGCGGGCCGCACCGGTCACCCGATCTCGCCGGTCGTGCTGGCCCGGCTCAGCGAGTGCGCGCCCGAGCCCCGCGCGCCGTGGGCCGCCGAGGTCCGCCAGGACCTGATGGCGCTGCTGGGCGCGGGGGAGGGCCTCACCGATGTGGTGGAGGCGCTCGACCGCACCGGCCTGTGGGCCCGGCTGTTCCCGGAGTGGGGCGCCGTGCGCGACCTGCCGCCACGCGACGCCGCGCACGTCTGGACGGTCGACCGCCACCTGGTGCAGGCCACTGTCAACGCGTCGCGGATGGTCACCTCGGTGTCGCGGCCCGACCTGCTGCTCATCGGCGCGCTGCTGCACGACATCGGCAAGGGCCGCGACCAGGACCACTCGATTGTCGGCGCCGCGCTGGCCACCCAGGTCGGCCACCGGCTCGGACTGTCCAAAGAGGACGTCGACACGCTGTCCGCGATGGTGCGCCACCACCTGCTGCTGCCGCACACCGCCACCCGACGCGACGTGGAGGACGAAAGCACCGTGCGGCGCGTCGTCGAGACCCTCGACGGCGACCCGGTGCTGCTCGAACTGCTGCACGCCCTCACCGAGGCCGACTCCCTCGCCACCGGCCCCGGCGTCTGGACGGACTGGAAGGCCGCGCTCACCAACGACCTCGTCGCTCGGTGCCGCGCGTCGATGGCTGGCGAAGGGCTGCCGCGCCCGGACCCGCTGGACGCCGCCCAGCGCGTCCTCGCGACCTCGGTCGCCGAGTCCGGCCGACCCGACATCCTGGTCGACGGCAACGGCAGGCTCGCGTCGATCACGCTGGTCGCGAAGGACGTCCCCGGCGTGCTCTCGCGCGCCGCCGGGGTGCTGGCGCTCAATTCGCTCGAAGTCCACGCCGCCACGGTCGGCACCCACGCGGGCGTCGCCGTCGGCGTGTTCGCGGTGTCGCCCCGCTTCGGCGCCATGCCCGACACGGCGCTGCTGCGCGAGCAGTTCGTCCGCGCCATGTCAGGATCGCTGCCGCTGGCCGAGAAACTGGCCGCCAAGGAGCGCGACTACGGCGGCCGCGCCGTCGACGCGCCCGAGCCCCGGGTGCTCTGGTTCGACCACGAGGCGGGCGGCCCGAAGTCCGGCGCGGTGGTGCTGGAACTGCGCGCCGCCGACCGCATCGGCCTGCTGCACAGCGTCGCCGACGCCCTGGAGAATTGCGGCGTGGACGTGCTGTGGACGCGGGTGGCGACCATGGGCGGGTCCGCCGTGGACTCGTTCGGCTTCACCGAGGGCACCGCGCCGGATTGGCGGCACACGATCGAGCACGCGGTCCTGCGCGCGAGCCGGTGAGGGACCTCCCCATCGCGGGTTGAGTAGTACTACTCAGGCCCACTCACGGGCCATCACACTGTGCCGAACCACCGCAGGCGGGCAATCTTGGTGTTGTTCCGCCGGGCAGGCGAACCAGGGAGAACCCGCAGGGGACCGCACGTGACTGGGGGTCGAGCGGACACGCGGGGGACGGATCGCCTGCCCGCCGGGACTGATGCCGGGAAGGGGTCCGTCGAGGGGTCGGGCCCCATCCCGGTGATTCACCGCTCAGGAGCACGGCTTGCCACGCGATTCAGCGGCCGGCGCGGCCCGGCCGTGCCTTGGCCGGTTTCCAGCCGGTGGTTGAGCCAGACCGATGGCGGCCCGGTGGTGAATTCGGCGGGGTTGGTGTCGGTTCGGGGTGGTTGAGCCCGGTGGGTGCGTGCCTGGTGGTGCCGACTCGGCGGTGGTTCCGGTGGTTCAGTCTCGTAGGAGCCTGCCCGGCGGTGGTTCCGGTTGATCGTGACTCGGCCTTGCGGTCCATAGCCCCGGGTGACTTGGCACGCCCGTGGCAACGGCCCCGGAGCGGTTCCGGGCACCAGCGATCGATCGAGCGCGGCGGGTCCCCCGCGGCCCCGAGGTGTCAGTCCGAGGTGCCTCAGCCCTCCGGTGCCGCATTCCCCGCCGATTCACGGCTCGGCGTTGGTGGCGTTCTGGCGGCCACCATCGCCGACGAGGCCAGTGCCGCGCCGAGTGCGAGCGTGGTCCATTGGATCGCGTCGAAGGTCTCGATGCCGCCCGCGGTCAGTGCGGCGCCGAGACCCGCCTGGGTGGCCGCCACGACCACGAGCAGTGTCGCGGCGGTGAGGGCACTGCTCGATGCGCGCACTGTCGTCTGCACGGCCACTATCGCGAGCAGCAGCAGTGCGCCGACGCCGAGTACCAGGTTGGTGCCCGGGTCGCCGATTAATCGCGACACGGCCAGGGCATCGGTGGGGGTGAGGGTGGCCAGGCTCAGCGAGAGCGTGCTCTGGTAGGCCGAGTCCACCGACGTGTAGGTCTGCGCCAGCAGGCCCAGCAGCGCGAAACCGCCCGCCGCCAGCACCACCGCGAGCACGGCCTGTCCACTTCGGACTCCCCGAGCCGTTCGCGCACGCAGCGCGACGACGGCCGCGGGTAAGCCGAGCAGCAGCAGCGGCACGATCAGCACCGCCACCGGGCCGGCCGGATCGTCCCGCACCAGCGCACGGCCCGCGGGCCGCAGCAGCGCCCACAGTTGCAGCGCGACCGTGCCCAGCAGCAGGTATGCCCCGGCAGCCGCGACGCCGGGATGTGGGTGTCCGCGCAGCAGCACCACGGTGGCCGCGACCGCCACCACGAGCCCGATGCCGACCGTGAGCGAGAGGTGCTCGTACGGGTCGGCGCGCACGTCCACCGGCCCCACCACCAGCCTTCGCCAGGGCGACGCCAGCGCGAGCGCCACCAACGTGGCCCCGGCCAGCAGCGCACCCGGCACCCCGGGCAGCCGCAAGGCGAGCACCGCCGCGCCCGCCAGCAGCACCAGCGTGACCATGCCCTGGACCCGGTCGTCCCAGCCGAGCACCGGCACGGCCTGCGCGGCGAACGCCACTGTCGCCAAGCCCGCCACGGCGGCGAGCGCCTGCGCCGAGGTCGCCCCGCCCGGTCGCAACCTGCGCGCGAGGCCGTCGGCCCGCCGGCGTAACGAGGGCACCCGCAGCGCGAGCACCGCCCCGACAGCGGCCAGCACCGGCACCGCCGCCAACGCCAGCCGAGGCGCGTCGAGGTCCGGGTTCGGGTCCAGGGTGGCGAGCAGGAAGGCCACCGGCGGCACCATCAGCGCGGCAGCCGCGAGCACGCCACCCGTGGCGTCCCGGCGCAGCACCGCGAGCAGCGCCAGCAGCCCCGCGATGCCCAGCCCCGCGACGATCACCACGACCTGCATGCCCGTGCCCAGCGTGCCCGCCGACTCGGTGCGCACCAGGTCCGCCGCGGTGAGCGAGCCCAGCGGCTGGACGCCCGTGCCGACCGCCGCGGACGCCGACAGCGCGCCCGTCACCGTTCCCAGCACACTCCACGCCGACCCAGCCGTACCCGCCGCCGCAACGACCGCCCCCGCGATGGCGAGGGCCAGCATGGCCAATGTGACCGTCAGCGGCCCCACCTCGGCCAGCACCAGCACGGTCAACGCCACCGTCGGCACGACGAGACCCAGCCCGACGACCCCAGCCCGGATGTCCTTGACCGCCAACCACACCAGGGCGAGCGCGGGCGGCAGATACGTCAGCACCACCAGCGTGGTCGGCGAGGGCGCCGGGTCGGAACCGAACCGCTCGGGGGTGGCCGTGGCGACCAGCAGCGGGCCGGTGAGGTAGGCGCCGAGGAGCACCGCGGCGCCCCCGATCCCGCGCAGCACCCGCGCGCCGATGGCGTCGGCGTACCGGCCGTACGGGCGCGCCGCGACGGCGAACGTCGCCACGCCCAGGCCGATCACCACAAGCAGCAGCGCGAACCGCGCGCCCGTGTTCGGCACGGCGTTGAAGCCCGCGATCACCGCCACACCCAGGACCACCGCCGCCGCGGCGGCCAACCGGCTCGCGCCCACGGCGGACGGCACCGTGACATCGACCTCGGCTTGACTCACTTTGCCACCCCCCAGGGTGTTCGACTTGATCAGGCGCCGAAGCTATCACCGGGGTCCGACAATTGTTCGAGATCGGAGTTGACCTCGACTTTCACGCGTATCGCAGACCCGCCTTGGTGATCACGCCGCCGCGATGTCGAAGTCGCAGTACGCCTCGAACCCGCCCGAGCCGCGGGCCCTCGCGGTCGACCCAACGTCGCCTCGAAGTGTCGTGCCGCGTGACCCGCTGGCTCACCCGGCCCCGCGTCACGTGCGGCCTCGGCCAGCACCAGGAACGTCTCGACGTCGCGCAACTCCACCTGTTCCCCAAGTCCGTCGGCCCAGCTCAGGGCGATGCTGGCCGGTGGAATCCGCGGTCGGGCGGAGCAGGCGGACAGCTCCGAGCGGCCCCGGTTCCCGGGCGACTACCCTCGCTGGTAGCCGCACCGTGGTTCGGGCGGCCGTCCGACGACTGGCTGGAGTGCCGCACCCGTGTTCGACACCCTCTCCGACCGGCTCACCTCGGTCCTGCAGAACCTGCGGGGCAAGGGGCGCCTGACCGAAGCCGACATCGATGCCACCGCGCGCGAGATCCGCATCGCGCTGTTGGAGGCCGACGTCGCGCTGCCTGTCGTGCGCACGTTCATCGCGCGGATCAAGGAGCGCGCCAAGGGCGCCGAGGTCTCCGGCGCGCTGAACCCGGCCCAGCAGGTCGTCAAGATCGTCAACGAGGAGCTCGTCGCCATCCTCGGCGGTGAGACCCGCAGGCTCAACCTCGCCAAGACCCCGCCGAGCGTCATCATGCTCGCCGGTCTGCAGGGTGCGGGCAAGACCACGCTTGCGGGCAAGCTCGCCCGCTGGCTCAAGAATCAGGGGCACGCGCCGCTGCTCGTGGCCTGCGACCTGCAGCGGCCCAACGCGGTCACCCAGCTCCAGGTCGTGGCCGAGCGCGCGGGCGTCGCGGTCTTCGCGCCCGAGCCGGGCAACGGCGTCGGCGACCCGGTCGACGTGGCCAGGCGCAGCGTCGACGAGGCCCGCCGCGCCCAGCACGACATCGTCATCGTCGACACCGCGGGTCGCCTCGGCGTCGACGAGGAGATGATGAGCCAGGCCGTCGACATCAAGGCGGCCATCGGCGCCGACGAGGTCCTGTTCGTGGTCGACGCCATGATGGGCCAGGACGCGGTGGCCACCGCGGAGGCGTTCCGCGACGGTGTCGGCTTCACCGGCGTCGTGCTGACCAAGCTCGACGGCGACGCCCGCGGCGGTGCCGCGCTGTCGGTCCGCGAGGTCACCGGCGCGCCGATCCTGTTCGCCTCCAACGGCGAGAAGGTCGAGGAGTTCGACGCCTTCCACCCTGACCGGATGGCCTCGCGCATCCTCGGCATGGGCGACGTGCTCACCCTCATCGAGCAGGCCGAGCAGCACTTCGACCAGGACCAGGCGGAGAAGGCCGCGGCCAAGATCGGCTCCGGCGAGCTGACCCTGGAGGACTTCCTGGAGCAGATGCTCGCCGTGCGCAAGATGGGCCCGATCGCGAACCTGCTCGGCATGCTGCCCGGCGCAGGCCAGATGAAGGACGCGCTCGCCCAGGTCGACGAGAAGAGCATCGACCGGCTGCAAGCGATCATCCGCGGTATGACCCCGGCCGAGCGCAACGACCCGAAGATCATCAACGCCTCGCGGCGGCTGCGCATCGCCAACGGCTCCGGCGTGGCCGTTCGCGAGGTCAACGACCTGGTGAACCGCTTCTACGAGGCGCGCAAGATGATGCAGCAGATGGCGGGCCGGTTCGGCATGCCGGGCGCCAACCGCGCGAACCAGCGCAAGGTGAAGGGCAAGAAGGGGAAGAAGGCCAAGGGGCGCGGACCCACGCCGCCCCGCGTGCGTGGCGGGATGCCCGGGTTCCCCGCGGGCATGCCGGAACTGCCCGGCATGCCGTCCGCCCCCGGCGGATTGCCCCCGGGCCTCGGCGGACTCGACGGGCTGCCGCCCGGGTTCGACCCGTCGAAGCTGAAGTTCCCCAAGAGCAAGTGACCGCGCTGCACCTGCGGGGCGTGGTCCTGCCCGGCGAGGACGAACGCGACCTCTGGGTGGTCAACGGGCGTATCCGCACCCGCCCGGTCCCCGGCGCGGAAACCGTGCTGGACGGCGGTTTCCTGCTGCCCGGCCTGGTCGACGCGCACTGCCACCTCGGCATCGGCCCGACCGGCGCGGTCGACCTCGACACCGCCGCTGCCCAGGCCGAGACCGACCGTGACGCGGGGGCCCTGCTGATCCGCGACTGCGGCTCGCCGATCGACACCCGGCCCCTGCAGGAGCGGCTCGACCTGCCGCGCCTGGTCCGCGCCGGGCGCCACCTCACCCGGCCTCGGCGCTACATCCCGCACCTGGGCATCGAGGTGGGCGACCCGGAGCTGCTGCCCGCCGCGGTCGCCGAGCAGGTCGAGTACGGCGACGGGTGGGTCAAGCTCGTCGGCGACTGGATCGACCGCGAGCACGGCGACCTCGCCCCGCTCTGGCCCGACGACGTGCTCGCCGAGGCGATCGCCGTGGCGCACGCGGCGGGCGCCCGGGTCACCGCGCACGTGTTCGGCGAGGACGCCCTGCCCGGCCTGGTCGGCGCGGGTATCGACTGCGTCGAGCACGGCACGGGGCTCACCGCGGACACCATTGCCGAGATGGCCCGCCGCGGCACCGCCCTGGTGCCCACGCTGATCAACATCGAGAACTTTCCGCACATCGCCGCGGGCGCGCACAAGTACCCGAAGTACGCCGCGCACATGCTCGACCTGCACGCCCGCGCGGGCGGGATGGTCGCCGACGCCGTCGCGGCAGGCGTGCCGGTGTACGCCGGGACCGACGCGGGCGGCGGCATCGAGCACGGCCGGATCGTCGACGAGATCGCCGCGCTGCACCGCGCGGGCATGACTGTCGAGCAGGCCATAGCCGCGGGCTCCTGGGGCGCGCGCGGGTGGCTCGGCTGGTCCGGCCTGGACGAGGGCGCCGCGGCCGACCTGCTCGCCTTCGACGCCGACCCGCGCGAGAACCTCGACGTGCTGCGGTCGCCTGCCAGGATCGTGCTGCGCGGCAGGGTCGTCGGGTAAACCGTACGGAAGTCCCGTTACGCTCTGCCCCTCGGTTGTCGGACGCGCGGGGAGGCACGATGAGCTCGCTTCCCGATGCCGCCCGGGCGGAGTCGCCGCCCGAGCGCGACCACCGGTGGGGATTCGGCGCGTTTCTGTTCGTATTCGCGGTGTTCGTGCTCTCCGCGGTCGTGATAGGCGCGGTGATCGGCCTGGCCCGGCCCGACTCGGTCGACTCCGTCGCCACGATCCTCATCGGCACTATGGTCCCCACCGGCCTGGCCACCGGCGCCTGCCTACTGGTGACCAAGCTGCGCGGCAACGGCCCGAAGATCGATCTGCGCTGGTCGTACAACCGCGAGGATCTCAAGGTCGGGGTGAAGTTCGGCCTGCTCGGCCTGGTCTGCACCACGGTCGCCGCGGCGGTCTGGACGCGCATCGTCGGCGAGGACAACGCCACTTCCTCGCTCGGCAGGCTCGTCGACGACCAGGCCATGCCGGTGGCCGCCGCGATCACCCTGTTCCTCTACGTGTGGCTCATCGGCCCGCTGTGTGAGGAGATCATCTACCGCGGCCTGCTCTGGGGCGCGCTCGAACGGCTGCAGTGGGGCCGCTGGGCGGTGTTCGGCCTCACCACCGTGATCTTCGCCGTCAGCCACCTCGAACCGCTGCGCACCTCGCTGCTGCTGGTGATCGGCGTCCCGATCGGACTCGCCCGGCTCTACACCGGACGCCTCGGCGCGAGCGTGGTCGCCCACCAGGTCAACAACTTCCTGCCCGCGCTGGCGGTCCTGCTGATCACCCTGGGAGTCATGCAGCCGTGAGCCTCGACCTCAACAGCGACCTCGGCGAGGGCTTCGGGATCTGGCGCCTCGGCGACGACGAGGCGCTGCTGGACGTGGTCACCTCCGCCAACGTCGCCTGCGGCTTCCACGCGGGCGACGCCGCCACGATGCGCGCGGTCTGCGTGGCGGCCGCGGCCAGGGGCGTCGTCGTCGGCGCCCAGGTGTCCTATCGCGACCTCGCGGGCTTCGGGCGCCGGTTCATCGACGTAGACCCAGCCCAGCTTGCCGACGAGGTGCTCTACCAGATCGGCGCTCTCCAGGCGTTCGCCAACGCCGCGGGCACCCGGGTGGCCTACGTGAAGCCGCACGGCGCGCTCTACAACGCCGTCGTGCACCACGACGCGCAGGCCGCCGCGGTGGTCGACGGCGTGCGCGCGTTCGGTGCGCTGCCCGTGCTCGGACTGCCCGGCTCCCGGCTGCTGGCCGCCGTCGAGGCGGCCGGGCTCACCCCGGTGTTCGAGGCGTTCGCCGACCGCGGCTACACACCTCGGGGCACCCTCGTGCCGCGCGGCGAACCCGGCGCGCTGATCACCGACACCGCCGCCGTGGTCGCCCGCGCGGTGCGGCTGGCCGAGCGCGGCGAGCTGGTCGCCGTCGACGGCACCGTGCTGCCGACGCTCGCCCACTCGCTGTGCCTGCACGGCGACACCCCGGGTGCCGTGGATCACGCCCGGGCCGTCCGCGCGGCGCTCGACCAGGCAGGTGTGGAGGTCGTCGCGTTCGCCGGGTGACCCGGGAGTTCGGGTCCGGGAGCGCGTCTGGCAGAATTACCCGCTGTCCGTCATGGCCGGACCCTCTCACCGCGCCAAGACGCCTGAACCTTCGGGCGTGGCGACCTGGCCCCACCTGGTCCGCCCCGTCCAACTCCATCAGTACCGAGAGCTTTGAGGAGCACCCCAACCCGTGGCTGTCAAGATCAAGCTGCAGCGGCTCGGAAAGATCCGTGCGCCGTTCTACCGCATCATCGTCTCCGACGCGCGCACCCGCCGCGACGGCAAGGCGATCGAGACGATCGGCCGCTACAGCCCGAAGGAGGAGCCGAGCCTCATCGAGGTCGACTCCGAGCGGGCCCAGTACTGGCTGGGTGTCGGCGCGCAGCCGACCGACTCGGTGAAGCACCTGTTCGAGGTCACCGGCGACTGGCAGAAGTTCAAGGGCCTGCCGGGCGCCGAGGGCACCCTGCGGGTCAAGGAGCCCAAGCCGTCGAAGCAGGAGCTGTTCGAGGCCGCGCTCAAGGCCGCGGGCGGCGACACCGGCACCGACGCGACCACGCCGAAGAAGAAGGCCGCGCCGAAGAAGACCGAGGCGAAGCCCGCCGAGGCCAAGGCCGCTGAGGCGAAGCCCGCTGAGGCGAAGCCCGCCGACGCCGAGGCCCCGGCTGCCGCGACCACCGAGGCCGCGGCCGAGTGAGTGCCCTCGCCGACGCTCTCGAACACCTGGTGCGCGGCATCGTCGACAACCCGGACGACGTGCAGGTCGAGCTCGTGACGAACCGTCGCGGACGCACGCTCGAAGTGCACGTCAACCCGGAGGACCTCGGCAAGGTCATCGGCCGCGGCGGTCGCACGGCGACCGCGCTGCGGACCGTCATGGCCGGTGTCGGCGGCCGGGGGATCCGGGTCGACGTGGTGGACACCGATCACTGAGCGGACCGCGGGGCAGATGAACGCGGAGCAGAGGGACCCAGTGCGGTTCGTCGCGGTCGGCAGGGTCGCCAAGGCGCACGGCATCACCGGCGAACTCGCCGTGGACGTGCGCACGGACTCGCCAGAGCAGCGCTTCGCGCTCGGCGCGTCCGTGACCGCCCGGCTGCGCGACGGCACGGTCCGCACGCTCACCATCGCAGCCGCCCGGCCCCATTCCGGGCGGCTGCTGGTGCGCTTCGCGGAGATCCCCGACCGTGACGCCGCCGAGCCACTGCGCGGCACGCTGCTGCTCGCCGACCAGGCCGCCCTCCCGCCTGCCGAGGACCCGGACGAGTTCTACGACCACGAGCTCGAAGGTCTCGCCGCCGTCCTGCGCGACGGCACGCGGGTCGGCACGGTCCGCGAGGTCACCCACGGCCTCGGCGGCGAGCTGCTGGTGGTCGACCGCGCGGACGGCGGCGAGCTGTTGGTGCCGTTCGTCCAGGCGATCGTGCCCGAGGTCGACGTCGCCGGCGGCCGGGTCGTCCTCGACCCGCCCGATGGGCTGATCGAGTAGCCGTGCGCATCGACGTCGTCACGATCTTCCCCGAGTACGTGGAACCGCTGCGCGCGGCGCTGCTCGGCCGGGCCATCGACCGCGGCCTGCTCACTCTCGGCGTCCACGACCTGCGCGACTGGACCCACGACGTGCACCGGGCCGTGGACGACAGCCCGTACGGCGGCGGGCCCGGCATGGTCATGAAGCCCGAGGTCTGGGGCGCGGCGCTGGACGAGGTGTGCGCGGGCGACCCGCCGCCCCGGCTGGTGGTGCCCACACCCGCGGGCAGGCCGTTCACCCAGGCCCTCGCGCACATCTACGCCGCCGAACCCCGCCTGGTGTTCGCCTGCGGCCGCTACGAGGGCATCGACCAGCGCGTCATCGACGAGTCGTCTACCCGCATGCGGGTAGACGAGGTCTCCATAGGCGACTACGTGTTGGTCGGCGGCGAGGTGGCGGTCATGGCCATCGTGGAGGCGGTCGCGCGGCTGCTGCCCGGCGTGCTCGGCAACCCGGCGTCCGCCCAGCAGGACTCCTTCTCCGACGGCCTGCTCGAAGGCCCCAGCTACACCCGGCCCGAGGTCTGGCGCGACCACGCCGTGCCCGACGTGCTGCGGTCCGGCAACCACGCCGCGATCACCCGGTGGCGCCGCGACCAGGCCATCGAGCGCACCGCCGCCCGTCGCCCCGACCTGCTCGCCGCGCTGCCGCGGACGGCGTTCGACAAGCACGACCGGGCACTGCTGGCCCGGCTGGGGGCCGATTTCCAGTCCTCTGATCCCATCTGACATACTTTCCGGGTTGACGCGCCTGGTTGGCGCGGCTCACCAAGCCCACTCCCAGGCTGGACTGTTCGGCATCGTGCCGCCCACGGCCGGGAAGATAAATCTCCAAGGACGAGGACGGACTACCGATGAACACCCTGGATGCCCTGGACGCCAAGTCGCTGCGTTCCGACATCCCGGACTTCCGCCCGGGTGACACGCTCAAGGTCCACGTTCGCGTCATCGAGGGCTCCCGCGAGCGAGTCCAGGTGTTCCAGGGTGTGGTCATCCGCCGCCACGGCGGGGGTATCCGCGAGACCTTCACCGTGCGCAAGGTCTCCTTCGGTGTCGGCGTGGAGCGCACCTTCCCGGTGCACACCCCGAACATCGCCCAGATCGAGGTCGCCAAGCGCGGCGACGTCCGCCGGGCCAAGCTGTACTACCTCCGTGAGCTCCGCGGCAAGGCCGCGAAGATCAAGGAGAAGCGCGAGCCCCTGCACGCTTCCTGACGCGGGTAGCACACCGGCTCACGTACGCTGACGTGCGTGGTCGACCGTCCTCCTCACCGCGTGCCGCCTGATGCCGCGGACCCTGTTGGCGACGAGACGGTCGACCACCGGCCCACCGAGCCGATCCCGCGCCGCAAGGTCAACGGGCACCCGGTCAACGGGCAGGCCAACGGTCACCAGGTGAACGGTAGCCCGGTCTTCGGTGCGCAGCGGAAACCCCAGGTCGAGCTCCTTCCGGGGGATGCCGACGGGGAGTCGGCGGACCCCGAGTTCTGGTTCGGCACACCGCTGTCGCCGGATACCCTGCCGCCCCTGACTCCGCCCGACCGCTCGGCGAGCGTCCCGTGTGTGGTGGTCTCACCGCGCGCCACCGAGCCGCCGCCACCGGGTCCCGCCAACCGCACGCCGCTTGCCGACTCGACACGGATGCCGCCCGCCGGTCCCGCGGGCAGGCTGTCAGGCGTCCCGGGGTCGATGCTCCCACCGCACCCCATCACGCAGCCGCGCCCAACCGCGCCCGCGTCACCGGCCAGTCCCGCACGCCCAGCCGATCCGCCCCGGCCGAGCGCCGATAGACCTACCGGCCCCACGACAGCCCCGGCGGCAATGGACGCGCGCCTGCACCCGGCCATCGCCGACGCGGCGGAGACCGAGTCGATCCCGTCGGTCCCGCCGGTCGCGCCCCCGCGCCCGGCCGAACCGGATCGGCCGACGCTTGGCCGAGAAGACCTCACCCAGCCCATCTCGCGCCTCACCATCCCCGCTGTCCCGCTCCCCAAACCGTCCGACGACAACGCGCCCACCGACCTCATCCCGGCGATCGTGGCGCCCGTCAGTCAGCCGAAGGGCCGTCAGGCCAAGGACACCGACGCCGAAGACACCGAGGCAGGCGAACGGCCCAGGCGCGGCAAGCACCGCCGCGCGCCCCGTAAGCAGCCCCTCTGGCGCGAACTGCTCGTCCTCGTCGGCGTCGCCCTCCTGCTCACCTTCCTCATCCAGCACTTCATCGGCCGCGTCTACTCGATCCCGTCCGGCTCGATGGAGCAGACCCTGCACGGCTGCCCGGGCTGCACGGGCGACCGCGTCTTCGTCGACAAGATCGTCTACGACTTCCGCGACCCCGCCCCCGGCGACGTGGTCGTCTTCCAGGGCCCCAACACCTGGACCGAGAACGACGTCAGGACCGACGACCCGGGCAACCCGCTGCTGCGCGGCGCGCGCTACCTGGGCTCGCTCGTCGGCATCGCCCCGCCGGACGAACGCGACTTCGTCAAGCGCGTCATCGCTGTCGGCGGTCAGACAGTCGAGTGTTGCGACGAGCAGAACCGCGTGCTGGTCGACGGCCGCCCGCTCGACGAGCCGTACGTCTACTGGGAGAACGGCGGCCCCGATGAGCGCCAGCAGTTCCAGCGCGTTACCGTGCCCGAGGGCACACTGTGGGTGATGGGCGACAACCGCGCGAATTCCTCCGACTCCCGTTTCCAAGGCGGCGGCGGAGTGCGCGGCGTGGTGCCGCTCGGCAAGGTCATCGGCAAGGCGCGCTACATCGTGCTTCCGCCGTCGCGGTGGCGCGGCGTCGGCGACCACGATCCACAGCAGACACCAGACCTCGCCGCGGCGGCGTGGCAGCAGGGGATTCCGGCGGGCATCGGACTGGCCGCGGCCTGGCCGATGCTGTGGCTAGGACGCCGTCTCGGGAGCGCCATCAGAGTCAGGAAGGCTGAGTAGTTGTCGGACGCACACGGTGCCGTGACAGGGGATGGACGCGGCGCCGAGAATCTCGACGTCGACGATCCGGGCACCCCGGATTCCACGGAACCCGTCAAGGCCAAGAAGAAAAAGCGCCCGCTCTGGGTGGAGCTGCCGATCCTCATCGGGGTCGCTCTCGTGCTGACCTTCGTGATCCAGACGTTCATCGCGCGGGTGTTCGTCATCCCGTCGGAGTCGATGGAGCAGACCCTGCACGGCTGTGCGGGCTGCACCGGCGACCGCGTGCTGGTCGACCGGGTCGTCTACTACTTCCGCGACCCCGAGCCCGGCGACGTCGTGGTCTTCGAGCGCCCCGCGACCTGGGACCAGAACGGATCGGTCAATCGGTCCGGCAACGCGGTCGTTGCCTGGTTCCAGGACATCGGTTCGCAGTTCGGCCTGGCCGAGCCGAGCGAGGACGACGTGGTCAAGCGCGTCATCGCTGTCGGCGGTCAGACAGTCGAGTGCTGCGACGAGCGCAACCGCGTGCTGGTCAACGGCGAACCGCTCGACGAGCCATACTTCGCCAAGGCCACCCCGGACGCCACACAGCAGGAGTTCGGCAAGATCACCGTGCCCGAGGGCATGCTGTTCGTCCTCGGCGACAACCGCAACAACTCCCGCGACTCCCGCAGTCAGGGCGGCGGCGGGGTGAACGGCTTCGTGCCGGTGGACAACGTCATCGGCAAGGCGCGCGCGATCATCCTCCCGCCGTCGCGCTGGCAGGGCGTTGGCGACCACGACCCGCAGGCGCTGTCGGCACCCGCCTGGCAGAGCGGCATCCCGGTGGGTGTGGGCATCGCCGCCGCGTGGCCGACTCTGTGGCTCGGGCGCCGGGTCCGGGGCATGCTGACGCGCGGCCGCCCGACGGCGTCCCGGTAGGCTGCGACGGTGTCCGACCGATCAACTGCCCCGGGTGACGACGACCAGGAGAGCACGGACCGACCCGACGACGACCGCGGACGCACACCGAAGAAGAAGCGCCCATTCTGGGTGGAGTTGCCGATTCTCATCGGCGTCGCCCTGGTGCTCACCTTCGTGATCCAGACGTTCCTGGCGCGCGTGTTCGTCATCCCGTCGGAGTCGATGGAGCAGACCCTGCACGGCTGTCCGGGCTGCACCGGCGACCGGGTGCTTGTCGACAAGGTCGTCTACGTCTTCGGCGACCCGGAGCCGGGCGAGGTCGTGGTGTTCGAGCGGCCCGGCACCTGGAACCGGTCGGAGTTCGTCTCGACCCGGTCGGACAACGCGGTGCTCGGCTGGCTGCAGGGCGTCGGCGCGCTGTTCGGGCTGGCCGCGCCGGACGAGGACGACGTGGTCAAGCGGATCGTCGCTGTCGGCGGTCAGACAGTCGAGTGCTGCGACGAGCGCAACCGGGTGCTGGTCGACGGGAAACCGTTGGATGAGCCCTACATCTACTGGGACCCGGCGCAGGAGCGCCTCCAGCAGGAGTTCGGCGCGATCCGCGTTCCCGACGGCAAGCTGTTCGTGATGGGCGACAACCGCAACAACTCGGGCGATTCCCGCACCCAGGGCGGCGGCGGGGACAACGGTTTCGTGCCGGTCGACAACGTCATCGGCAAGGTCCGGGTCATCGTGCTGCCGCCGTCGCGGTGGCAGGGCGTCGGCGACCACAACCCGCAGGCGTTGTCCGCGCCCGCCTGGCAGACCGGCATCCCGATGGGCGTCGGCATCGCGGCCGCCTGGCCGACGCTGTGGCTCGGCAGGCGCGTGCGCGGCATCCTGCGGGGGAGCGACCGGTGAGCACCGAACTGCTGCGCCCGCCGCGTGCGGTGCTCCGCCGCGACACGGGCAACTGGAGCCTGGAGACCGCGCTGCACCGGCGCGGGCTCGGCCCGGTCGCGGGGGTGGACGAGGCAGGCCGCGGCGCGTGCGCCGGACCGCTGGTCATCGCGTCCTGCGTGCTGCGCCCAGGCGACGCGGGCAGGCTCGACGGCCTCACCGACTCCAAGCTGATGACCGCCGCGAGCCGCGACCGGATGTTCGACCTGGTCAAGGACCGGGCCGTCGACTACGCCGTGGTTGTCGTGCCGACCGCCGAGGTCGACCATCGAGGGGTGCACGCGGCCAACATCGAGGGCATGCGGCGCGCGGTCGCCCGGCTGACCACCCATCCGGGTTACGTCCTGGTGGACGGTTTCCGCGTGCCGGGGCTGACCGCGCCGAGCATGCCGGTGGTCAAGGGCGACCAGGCGGCGGCCTGCGTCGCCGCGGCGTCGGTGCTGGCCAAGGTCACCCGCGACCGGATCATGGCCGAGCTGCACGAAACCCTGCCGCAGTACCGTTTCGACGTGCACAAGGGCTACTGCACCGGCCTGCACACCAGGACGCTGCGCGAGCACGGGCCGAGCCGCGAGCACCGCTGGTCGTTCGTGAACGTGGCCACGGCGGGGCGTGCGCACGGCCTGCGCTCGCCACACCGGGTGGCACTGAGTGTGGCGGCCGCCGCCGTGGTCCAGAATGGTGAACCCCCGCAGTGAGCGGGGACAGGTCACGACCAGGAGGGGCGCGCGGCACATGAGCGCGGAGGATCTCGAAAAGTACGAGACCGAGATGGAGCTGCAGCTCTACCGGGAGTACCGCGACATCGTCGGACAGTTCGCCTACGTGGTGGAGACCGAGCGCCGGTTCTACCTGGCGAACGGGGTCGACGTGCAGGTCCGTGACGCCGACGGCGAGGTCTACTTCGAGGTGCGGATGTCCGATGCCTGGGTGTGGGACATGTACCGGCCTGCCCGGTTCGTCAAGAACGTCCGGGTGATCACGTTCAAGGACGTCAACGTCGAGGAGTTGGACAAACCCGACTTGCGGCTGCCCGAGGACGGCCCCTTCGGCGGCTGACACACCCCACCGACAATTCCGCCCGTTCAAGATCGTCAACCGGCGAGTTGTCCACACACCCCCCAGCCGTCCACAGTTTCGGCAACCCCCTGGCACGCTCCCCGCCCACCCGGCACCGTCGAGATCGACACCCCACGATCCCGACCGGAGCAGCCATGACGGCCCACCTGAAGCTCGGCACCCGCGGCGAAGACGTCGCGGCGCGATACCTGGAAAGCACCGGACTGCGCGTCCTCGACCGCAACTGGCGCTGCCGCCTCGGTGAACTCGACCTCGTCGCCACCGACGGCGACCGCCTCGTCGTGTGCGAGGTGAAGACGCGCACGGACGTGGGTCACGGCACCCCGGCCGAGGCGGTCAGCGACACCAAGGCCGCGCGTATCCGCGTACTCGCCACCCGGTGGCGGGTCGACCGGGGCGTCCGCCCGTGCGAGATCCGGTTCGACATCGTCTCGGTGCTGTGGCCGCCAGGCGGTCCACCGGCGGTTCGACACCTGCCGGGGGCGTTCTGATGGTGCTCGCCCGCGCGTGGTCCGTAGCCCTGTTCGGCGTCGACGGGGTGACCGTCGAGATCGAGGCCGACATCGGCGGCGGCAAACCGAGGACCCAGATCGTCGGTCTGCCCGACGCCTCGCTCAACGAGGCCAAGGACCGGGTCCGCGCCGCTGTCCGCAACAGCGGCCTGCAGTGGCCCGACCAGGCCGTCACCCTCGGCCTGTCGCCCGCCGCCTTGCCCAAGGGCGGTTCCGGCTACGACCTGGCGCTCGCCACGTCGGTGCTGGTCGCCGACAAGAAAGCACCGCCCGACGCCCTCGCCGACACGGTCCTGCTGGGCGAACTGGCCCTCGACGGTCGCCTCCGCACCGTCAAGGGTGTCCTGCCCTGCCTGCTCGCCGCCCGCCGCTTCGGCCTCCGCCGCGCGATCGTCCCCGTCTGCTCCCTGGCCGAGGCGTCCTTGGTAGGCGGCATGGAGATATACGGCGCGTCATGCCTGAACGACGTCCTCAGTTGGCTGCGTGGCACTGAGGACAACTTGTCCCGTCCTGAGCCGATTGTCCCCGTCGTCGGAGACCCACCACCGGACCTCGGGGACGTCCTCGGGCAGCCGGAGGCCCGCTGGGCGCTGGAGGTGGCCGCCGCGGGTGGGCACCACTTGCTGCTGGCGGGCCCGCCCGGCACCGGCAAGACCATGCTCGCCAAACGTCTCCCGGGGCTGCTGCCGCCCCTGCCGCCGGAACACGCCCTGGAGGTGACCGCCATCCACTCGGTCGCGGGCGACCTCGCCACCGAGTCCCCGCTGATCACCGTCCCGCCCTTCGTCGCCCCACACCACACCACGTCGGTCCCGGCCCTGGTCGGCGGCGGCGTCGGCCTCGCCAAACCCGGCGCGATCAGCAAAGCCCACCGCGGGGTGCTCTTTCTCGATGAAGCCTGCGAATTCGCCCCCAACCGCCTGGAAGCCCTGCGCACCGCTTTGGAGGAAGGCGAGATCCGCCTGGCCCGCCGCGACGGCGTGGTCCGCTATCCGGCGCGGTTCCAGCTCGTCCTCGCCACCAACCCGTGCCCGTGCGCCCCGCCCCGCGAGTCCGACTGCAGTTGCCCGCCGAATACCCGCCGCCGCTACCTGGCCCGACTCTCCGGCCCCCTCCTGGACCGCGTCGACCTCCAGGTCCGCATGCGCCCCATCACCGCCATGTCAACCCACCTGGCCGACGCGCTCCCCGAACCCACCGCCACCGTCCGAGCCCGCGTCGAAGAAGCCCGCCGCCGCGCCGTCCACCGCTGGTCCACCCACGGTTGGCAGACCAACGCGGAGGCGCCCGGCCCCAGCCTCCGCCGCAACTTCGCCCTCCCCCGCGAAGCCACCACCCTCTTGGACCGCGGCCTGACCATCGGCGCCGTAACCGCCCGCGGTGCCGATCGCTGCCTCCGCGTCGCTTGGACCTTGGCAGACCTCGCCGCCGTCCCGAAACCCACCGCCGACCACGTGGCGGCCGCCCTCGAATTCCGAGACCGCCGAGCCACTTGACCCCGCTCTTTCTCATCCCCAACGCCCAATCCCGCCCGTCGTTCCGCCCGCCCACTAACCCACCCGCCATCGCCCGCCCACCCGCCATCGCCCGCCCGCCGACTCACCGCCCGCCCGACCACTAACCCGCCGCCATCGACCGCCCGCTCGCCGACTCACCGCCCGCCGACGATCTGCCTTCTCCGCCCGTGTCCGCCTATTTCTCTTGCGAGTGACCAACTTCTTGCCTGTCAACCGCTGTCTTGCCAATCGCCTGCCCGCCAATCGCGTGCCCTCCGCCCGCCCGCCACCGCCTGCCCGCCGACTTGATCTTCGCCGACCCAACGGACTGCCGCTCCCGTCGACTGCCCGCTCCAACCAAACCGCTCCGCCCGCTCTGTCCACCGTTCGCCGACCTGCCCCGCCCACCGACCCACCGACCCACCGACCCACCCGAACCATCCGCCCACCGACCCACCCGCCAATCGACCTGTTCCGTCCACCGACCTGCTCCGGTCCTGCTCATAGGAGTTCCACATGATCAAGCGTTTCGACTCCCTATCTCAACCCACGTCGACCCACGCATCCGTGTCACCCGGACCGAGCGGAACATCGCCGAGTCCCGCGCCGACAGCGCCGCCGTCCCTCACCTGGTCTCCGACAGCACCAGTTCGCGCGGCGGCGGCCGCTCGGCATGGGCGTGATCTCACCGCCACCGCAGGCACCCGGCAGCGGTTTCGACAATCGCGCTGCCCTCGTGCGGGCCGAACGGCCTGTTGGCGGCGGCGATGACGACTCTCGACGCCGTCCGGTTGGCCCGCGCGTACCTACTCCGTGTCGCCGAGCCGCCCGCTGCGGGGCTCGCGGCGTTCATCGACGCGCATGGGCCTGTTGGCGCTGCCAAGCTGGTTCGTGCGGGGGACGTGCCCGACCGGGTTCGGCACGAGACGTCGGCTCGGCGGGAAGTGGATCTCGCGGAGGCCGACATGGCCGCCGGTGCGGCGGTTGGTGCCCGGCTGGTCATTCCCGAGGACGAGCAGTGGCCCGGCTGGCCGTTGCTCGCCCTGCACAACGCGTGCGGGCGTGGGCTCACCTGGGCCGCGCCGCCGATCGGGCTGTGGGTGCGCGGGCCCGCCCTGCTCGACGACGCCCTGCAGCGGTCGGTGTCCGTCATCGGCGCCCGGGCGGCCACTCCGTACGGCGAACATGTCGCGTCCGAGTTCGGCTACGGGCTCGCCGAGGCGGGCGTCACCGTGGTGTCCGGCGCCGCCCACGGCATCGACGGCGCGGCTCATCGCGGCGCCCTCGCCGCTCAGGGGCGGACGTTGGCAGTGCTGGGCTGCGGTGTTGACGTCAACTATCCGGCGTCGCACAGTCGGCTGCTCGATCGAATCGCCAAGGAAGGCGCGGTGATCAGCGAGTACCCACCGGGTACCGCACCGGCCAAACACCGATTCCTGGTGCGCAACCGCATCATCGCGTCCCTCGGCGAGGGCACCGTCGTGGTCGAGGCGGGTGTGCGCAGCGGCGCTCGGAACACCGCGACCACGGCCGCGACGCTCGGCAAGATCGTTCTCGCCGTCCCCGGGCCGATCGGCTCGGCGATGTCCCTCGGCTGCCATGAACTGCTGCGCATCGGCGCGGCCACGGTCGCCTGCTCGGTCCCCGAGATCCTGGAGGCGGTAGGCCCGATCGGTGCCGACCTCGCCCCGCCCCGCGACTCGCCGAAGCGTCCGACCGACGGCCTCGGCGACCAGGCGTTGCGCGTCCACGAGGCGCTGAACTCGCGAAAGGGGACCAGTCCTGAGCATGTGGCGGCGGAGTCCGGCGTGCCACTCGACCGGGTCCGGGCGCTGCTGCCCGAACTCGACCTGACCGGCCTCGCCGTTCGGGGAGAGGAGGGCTGGCACAGAGCCCGACAATGATTCGCGTGGCGATGCTTGACCTCGGCGGCCGAGTGCCGCAGCGTCTTGGGTGTGCCGCACGCTTCCGCTCGAACCGCACGGGTCGACCTCCACCGGGTCCGCGCCGCGCTGCCCGAGCAGACCCGCACCGTCCTGACCGACTACGAACGCCACCTTGCCCTGGAACGCGGGTTGTCCGCGCACACGGTCCGCGCCTACGTGGGTGATGTGGTGTCCCTGCTCGGGTTCGCGTACGGACTCCCGGGCCTGTTTCCGGGAGCCGACCCGGACGCGGGCTCGGCCGCTCCAGTCGCGCGCAGGGGAGTCCACGCGGCCACCCGCGGCACCGGGCTGACCGACATGGGGTCGGCAGGCACGGGGTTGGGCGGGGCTGGGCTGGAAGGGGCTGGGCTGGACCTTGCGGCGCTGCGGGCGTGGTTGGCGGCGCAGCGTGCGGCCGGGGCGGGGCGGACCACGCTGGCCCGGCGTTCGGCCGCGGTGCGGACGTTCACGGCGTGGGCGCATCGGCGTGGCCACCTCCACGTGGACCCGGGGCTTCGCCTGGCCGCACCTCGGCGCCAGCGGACGCTGCCGTCGGTGTTGCGGCAGGATCAGGCAGGCGAGCTGATGCGGGTGTCGGCCGCGGGCGCCACCCAGCAGGACCCGGTGGCGCTGCGCGACCACGCGCTGCTGGAAGTGCTCTACGCCACGGGCATCCGGGTCTCCGAACTGTGTGGGCTCGACGTCGACGAGGTCGACTTCGCGGCTCGGGTGGTGCGGGTTCTCGGCAAGGGCGCGAAGGAACGCACGGTGCCCTTCGGCGTGCCCGCCGGTGCGGCGCTGCGCGCGTGGTTGGATCGCGGCAGGCCCGCGCTCGCCCGGGACGATTCGCCGCCCGCGGTGTGGCTGGGCGCGCGGGGCGGACGGCTCCAGCCCACGGGGGTCCGCCGTATCGTGCACGACGCGCTGGGTGCGGTGCCGGGGGCGCCGGACATGGGCCCGCACGGCCTTCGTCACTCTGCGGCAACACACCTGCTCGAAGGGGGTGCTGACCTTCGTAGCGTCCAGGAGTTACTCGGTCACGCTACGCTCTCGACGACGCAGCTCTACACTCACGTGACCGTCGAACGGCTGAAGGCGATCCATGACCGCACCCATCCCCGTTCCCGCTGACGCTGGGGAAGGTTCTCGGACACCGGCGGAGCCGTCCCCGGGACCGACGAACCACGTGAACGGCCACCCCGCCCCGTATGGGGCAGGCCAGCCGTCCGGTGTGCTGCCCGGGGACAACCGCACCGCCGACGATGTCGAGGCGGGCATCGTCGCGCTCTGGCGAAGATTCGGCGAGCAGCGCGAGCAGCTCCTGCGGGACCGACTCGTGCTGCACTACGCGCCGCTGGTCAAGTACGTGGCAGGCCGGGTCGGCACCGGGTTGCCCGCGCACGTGGACGTGTCGGACCTGATCCAGTCGGGCATCTTCGGGCTGGTCGACGCGATCGAGAAGTTCGAGCCGGAGCGCGGGCTGAAGTTCGAGACCTACGCCATGCAGCGCATCCGCGGTGCCATCCTCGATGACTTACGCGCCCAGGACTGGGTGCCGCGCACCGTCCGGGGCCGGGCCCGCGAGGTCGAACGCGGTATCGAACGGCTCGGCGCCAAGCTGCAGCGCACCCCGACCGACGGCGAACTGGCCGACGAGCTCGGCCTGTCCCTCAACGAACTCCGCGACCTCTACGCGCAGCTCCAGCTCACCAGCGTGGTCGCCCTCGACGAACTCGCCGCCGCAGGCCGCGGCGCCACCTCGCTGGCCGACACCCTTGAGGACGAGGCCGCCGAGGATCCGGTCGCCCTCCTGGTCGACCAGGACAACCGCAGGCAGCTCGCCCAGGCCATCGGGCTGCTGGTGGAGCGCGACCGGGTCGTGGTCACCCTGTACTACTTCGAGAACCTCACCCTCGCCGAGATCGGCCGCGTCCTGGGGGTCACGGAATCCCGGGTGTGCCAGTTGCACACCCGCGCCGTCCTGCGCTTGCGCGCCAAACTGGTCGAGACCGTCGAGGTCTGACCGCTGCCGTCATGGCTCGCTCTCGATCGGGAGCAGGCGGACACGAAGCGCGCGGACGAGGGTCAGCGGGTCCAGGTACTCCTTGTCTCGACGCAGTCCCCAGTGCAGACACGCCTGCGCGGCCGCGCAACCCGGGTGACCCGCGGCGAGCAGGCCGATCCGGTCGCCTCGGCGGACACGTTGGCCGGTGGTCACCATGGGGATGACGGGTTCGTAGGTGGTGCGCAGGTCGGGGTCGTGGTCGAGGGAGACCACGCCGCGGTCCACCAAGTGGCCGGCGAAGACGACCACGCCGTCGGCCGCGGCGTAGACGGGGTCGCCAGGGGCGCCCGCCAGGTCGACGCCGCGGTGGCCGGGGCCGTACGGGGTCGCCGGCGCCTGGAAGGGCCGGACGACCTGGTGCGGTGGTGGCAGCGGCCAGGAGAAGCGGTCATGCGGACGCAACTCCTGATCGACCGGTTGGATCACGTGCGCACGGTCCGCGGGCGCCCGCGCCCAGGCCGGGTGGGCAGGGTCGGCCCGCGCCGGGTGTGCTGGGTTGGCGAATGGTGCGGGCGTCGTCGGGTGCGCTGAATGCGCGGATTCGGCCCATGCCGAGGGTGGGTGCGACGTCCGCGCCGGGGGTGCGGGGTCGGCCCAGGCCAGTGGTGCCGCGACCGCCCAGGTCAGGGCGGCCGCGATGGCCGCGAGGAACCACCTCGACGGGAGTATGTGCTGGTCAGTGAGCATGGGTCCATCGTGTCGGGCGATGGGGGAGTGCGCAGGCATCGGTTGGGATCTGTGGATGAATCGGGGGCATGTGGATGAACGGTGGCCTCGATTCCGATCCGACCCGGCCCCGGCGTACACTTTCGTCCGCGTCCCGTGGCGACATGGGACGACTTCGCGTGCCAGTGCGCGTCCGCGGCTCCCTCTCGTCGAGCGAGTGCCGCGGCACCTGACGCCCGGCGGTCTCGGTGGTGGTGTTTCACCAGCGGGTTCGGGCGCCTGCACGGCACCAGGGCGGTGGGCCTCCGGCCTGCCGCGACAACCGATGACGCGTGCCGGACCCCGATCGCCCGGCGCGCCCGAAAGAAGAGGTGCGAACCCGGCCATGGCCGTCGTCACCATGAAGCAACTGCTGGACTCCGGCGTGCACTTCGGGCACCAGACCCGCCGCTGGAACCCGAAGATGAAGCGCTACATCCTCACCGACCGCAACGGTATCTACATCATCGACCTGCGGCAGACGCTGACCTACATCGACAGCGCCTACGAGTTCGTCAAGGAGACGGTCGCGCACGGCGGCTCGATCCTGTTCGTCGGCACCAAGAAGCAGGCGCAGGAGGCCATCGCCAACGAGGCGCTGCGCGTCGGCATGCCCTATGTGAACCAGCGCTGGCTGGGAGGCATGCTCACCAACTTCACCACCGTGCACAAGCGGCTCCAGCGGCTCAAGGAACTGGAGTCGATGGAGCAGACCGGCGGCTTCCAGGGTCTCACCAAGAAAGAGATCCTGATGCTCACCCGCGAGAAGGACAAGCTCGACCGCACCCTCGGCGGTATCCGCGACATGGCGAAGGTCCCCAGCGCCATCTGGATCGTGGACACCAAGAAGGAGCACATCGCCGTCGGCGAGGCGCGCAAGCTGCACATCCCGATCGTGGCGATCCTCGACACCAACTGCGACCCGGACGAGGTCGACTACCCGATCCCGGGCAACGACGACGCGATCCGCTCCGCCGCGCTGCTGACCAAGGTGGTGGCCGAGGCCGCCGCCGCCGGTCTGATCGCCCGGTCGGGTGCGCGCAACGGCTCCGACAAGCCCGAGGTGGGCACGAACAGCGAGCCGCTGGCCGAGTGGGAGAAGGAGTTGCTCGTCGGCGCCGAGACCGTGGCGGCCGACGGCGAGCAGGCCGTCGCCGCTGTCGAGGCCGCGACCGAGACTCCGGCCGAGTCCTGATCTTCGGCCTCGCGGTGGGGGGGGGCGCCGCCGCCCAGGGCCCCCGAGCAGCCCCCACCCCCCACCACCCAACACAACACCGACAACAAAACAAACACC